>DATKJJ010000099.1:0-13742 GCA_035543695.1 Gemmatimonadales bacterium
GCCACCATGACCATCTCCGGCGGCCACCTGAATCCCGCGGTCACGATCGGCCTGCTGCTCAGACGACGAATCGACCCGGTCTCCGCTGCGGCGTACATCGCGGTGCAGCTGGCTGCCGCCTGCCTGGCGGCATTCCTGGTCAAGCTGCTCCTGCCTGCTCCGGCTGTGCGCAATGCCATGCTGGGGGTCCCGGTGATCGCCAGCTCCGTTTCGCTGGGTCAGGCAATCGGGATCGAGCTGGTGCTGACGTTCTTCCTGATGTCTGCCGTGTTCGGAACCGCGGTCTCGCCCGATGCTCCGAGAGTCGCCGGCTTTGGTATCGGATTGGTGCTGCTGTTCGACATTCTGGTGGGCGGTCCGCTGACCGGTGCCGCGATGAATCCCGCTCGAGCCTTTGGCCCGGCCGCGATTTCCGGCGAGTGGGTTGGACAGCTGGTCTACTGGATCGGACCGATTGCGGGAGCGCTACTGGCGGCGGTGCTGTGGGAGTATCTGCTCTTGCCGAAAGGCCCGAATCGCCGGCGGAAGACGGACTGAAATCGACTTTTCCCGCTCACTGCTTACGGAGTTGGTCTTCCCGCTCCCGCCGTTTGAGGTTGGCGTTCCTGCTCCACAGCCGCGTCCAGTACCCGCCCAGAATTATCGTGGTCACGATATAGGCCGCAAGCATATACCCGCCGTTCTGGGGCGGCTCAGCCAACATCCGAACCCTCCTCCAGCTCCCGCCTCTCAGCCGCGAGAGCGAGCCCGTATCGGGCGGTCACGAACCCGACGTACAACAGCGTAAACACCAGAGTCGATACCAGGAGTGTCCGCAGCATCTCCGGCGGCAGCGAGGGCGCACTCGGCTTGAGCACGATGGGCTGCGGGTGCAGCGTGCGAAACAGATAGACACTGAGATGAATGAAAGGGACCAGCAAAAGGCCAAGGATTCCAACCACCGCGCTGAACCGGGCTCGCTCAGCCGGATCGTGCAGCGCAGCCCGCAACGCGAGATAGCCCACGAACAGGAAGAAGAGGAACAGGGTGAGCGTGAGCCGGGCATCCCAGGTCCACCAAGTGCCCCAGATCGGCTTGGCCCAGATCGGTCCGGTGGTGAGCATCACCGCGCTGAACGCCACGCCAACCTCAGCCGACGCGGCGGAAAATCGGTCGAGCCGGGGATCCTGCAGCCAGAGGTAGAGTGCGCCGGTCAACCCAACCAGCGAGAACGCCAGGAGCGCGCTCCAGGCCGCAGGCACGTGGAGGTAGAAAATTTTCTGGGCTACGCCCTGGCGCGCTTCCACCGGGGTGTACTTCAGGGCAAGGACATAGACCAGAAGCAGCCCGAGCAAACCCACGGCACTGAGCTGAAGCCCGCGGCGAATGATTCGATCGGCGTTACGGTACTGCTCTATCGAGCTCATTCGTCCACCACGGCGGGAAAAATCAGGGTGCAGAGCGTCACAAAGACGATGTCATACAGCACGAGAAGCCGAATCCACCCCAGCATCTCGCTCCAGGGTCGGCCCGCGAGCAGCCGCGATGTGACCTGCACGGCACCGATAAGCGGCGGCACCATGAAAGGGAGCAGCAGAACGGGCAACAGGAGCTCGGCATGGCGGGTACGTACCGCCATGGCGCTGAAGATGGTTCCCACCGCCACGAATCCGATGGTGGCGAGCACCGTCGTGCCCAGGATGCCGGGCAGTCGCGGCCACAGGCTCACATTGAAAAACAGGGTGAACAGCGGCAAGGTCACCAGCTCGACCGAGCCCACGAAGGCCAGATTGGCCAGCAGCTTGCCCAGGAACAGTGCCTCTCGCGAGATCGGAGCCAGCAGCAGGCCGTCCAGCGCCCCGTTTTCCCGTTCGATGGTAAAGGCCCGATTCATCGCCAGCAACGCAGCCAGCGCAAAGGTTACCCACAAGACACTGGGAGCGAGCGCCGTGGCGGAAAGCGCGGTTGGGTCCCGGGCGAAGTTGAAGACTACCAGGACGAGAGCGGCAAAAACCAGCGCGGACAGGAGGGCAGTTCGGCTCCGGAGCTCGGCCCGAACGTCCTTCCCGGCCACCGCCAGAACCAGGCGCATCGATCTAAGCACCGGTCAGCGCGCCGTACCGGGAGATGAACGCATCCAACTCGCCCGATCGAGGCTCATCCACCGCCCAACGACCCTCGATCAGCACCGCCACCCGCGACGTCAGATCCCAGACGTCGCCCAGCTGATGGGTCACGATGATCACACCGGCCCCCCGCTCCAGGCGGGATCGCAGATCGGATCGAAGCCGTTCCGCTGCCGGAGCGTCGAGCGCGGTAAAAGGCTCGTCCAGCAGGATAATGCGGGGAGCGTGCAACAAGGTGCGGGCAACTGCGGCTCGCTGGAGCAGGCCCCGGCTCAGGCGCCGGGGCAGTTCCGCCGCCCGGTTACTGAGTCCCGCGGCCTCCAGCGCCGCATCAGCAACTCGATTGGGCTGATCGAGGGAATAGAGGCGGGCAGCAAAGGCCAGGTTTTCCCGGAGGGTGAGGTCGTCGTAGAGCAGCGATTGATGGGAGAGCAGGCCTACCGCCCCGCGAGTTCCATCGGAGCCCCGGCCCAGCCGGTGGCCCAGAACCCGGATTTCTCCGGCCGTCGGGCGCAGGAGCCCGGCGAGCAATCTCAGGAGAGTTGTTTTGCCGGCGCCGTTGGGACCAATGATGGCCAGCGCCTCGCCTGAGCTGAGGGAGAGGTCCAGGCCGCGCAGGATGCGGGCCTGCCCGAAGGAGCGCTGGAGCCCGCGAGCCTCGAGCAGCGGAACACCGTCATGAGACGGCATCGATCCGCGCGCCGAGCTCGTCGAGGCGGAAGGGTTTGACGATATAGCCGGAGTGGGGAAGATCGAGAACCTTGAGCTGGGGCTCAATACTCATGTACGCCGTGGTAATGATGACCGGAAGCTCCGGCTGAGTCTGCCGGATGCGCCGAAGAAGGTCGACCCCGTCGGTATCGGGGAGGCGCATGTCCAGGACCGCCACATCCGGCTTATGTTGCTCGAGCTGCTCCAATGCCTCGGCGCCAGTTGAGGCGAACACCAGATCGTATCGAGGATTGAAGGCCCGCTCATAGCTCAATCGAAGCGCCGGCTCGTCCTCGACGATCAAGACGCGCCGGCGGCGTTTGTTGTTCTTGGTCATTCAGTACGCCCCTGGGGCCGGTGCCGGAGCACTGGGAGAGGAAGCTGACTGGGGGTACTCTAATGTAAAACGAGGTCGAGGGAAAGGCGGCTTTTGGCCGCCCTCCCTATTGACTAACCGTTGACTCGAGCTGAAAGAGATCGTCCAGCTTGGTGAGCATGAGAAGGAATCGAATCTCCTCGCTGGCGCTCCGGAGAACCACAACCTGGCGCCGCTCGGCGGCACGCCGCTGAATCAACATCAGCGCGCCGAGTCCGGCCGAATCCACGTGGCGGGTGCGCCCGAGATCGATCACCAGGCGACCAACACCCTCCGGCATTTCCTCCAGGAGTTGGATGGCCGCTTTCCGGATTTCGACCCGGGTATCGAGTCCGAGCGTCTCCGGTGCAGCCATACCGCGCTCTGCGTCGTGCGGCGACCTCATTGCTCCTCCTTCGGCACCGAGCTATCTCAACCTGGTACAGGCGACCAGGCGAGACCTCTAGTTTTGCGGCCCCGAATCACTCCGGGTGTGCTCTTATCGGGCGGATTTGCGCTTGGCCGCATCGACCTCGCGCCCTCGTGTCTCCAAAATGGCGAGACTGGTGCCAGCGGCGAGAAAGCTTGGATTCGCAATCCTTTGCGAAGTGTCATACAAGTCTTGCAGTTCCGCTTCACGCCGCACTCCGCGGCAGACTACTGCAAAAGTAGCGGATGGGATGGCGTGCACTCTTACACCGTCCGGCCGGCCCCCTTAGCTTCTGGCTGACTCTCACCCCTGCAGATCATGAACGATCAGATCGATACCCTCCTCTCTGAGCAACGTCGGTTCCCTCCTCCGCGCGGATTCGCCGCGCGTGCCGCTGCAACCGATTCACTCTACGAGGCGGGGAGGGACTGGAAAAAATTTTGGGAGCAGCAGGCACGCGAGCTGGAGTGGATAGCGCCCTGGAGCCGGGTGCTCGAGTGGGAGTTGCCTCACGCCCGCTGGTTCGTCGATGGAAAACTCAACGCCTCGGCCAACTGCCTCGACCGGCACCTGAATGGTCCGCGCCGGAACAAGGCGGCCATCATCTGGGAAGGCGAGCCGGGCGAGCGCCGCGTCCTCACGTACTGGGATCTTGCCCGGGAGGTGTGCCGCTGCGCCAACGCCCTCAAGAATCTCGGCATCCGGCGAGGAGACCGGGTGGCGATCTACCTCCCGATGGTTCCCGAGGCGGTGGTGGCCATGCTGGCCTGCGCCAGAATCGGCGCGGTGCATTCAGTGGTATTCGGAGGCTTTTCCGCCGAGTCCCTGCGGGATCGTATCAATGATGCGCAAGCCGTTGCACTCATCACCGCCGACGGCGGCTATCGCCGGGGACAGGTCCTCCCGCTCAAGCGGTTCGCCGACGATGCGCTGGCCCAATGCCCTTCAATCCGGCACTGCATCGTGGTCCGGAGAGTAGGCGACGAATCGGCAGCGGTGATGAAGGAAGGACGGGACCATTGGTGGCACGCACTCATTCAGGGAGCGTCGCTGCGACATGAGCCTGAAGCAATGGACGCAGAAGATCTGCTGTTCATCCTGTACACCTCAGGCACCACCGGTAAGCCGAAAGGCATCGTACATACCACCGGCGGCTACCTCACCCAGGTTGCCACCACCACGCGCTACGTCTTCGACCTGCGGGAAGACGACGTGTTCTGGTGCACTGCCGACATCGGGTGGGTTACCGGCCATAGTTATGTGGTGTACGGCCCGCTGGCCAATGGCGCCACCGTGGTGATGTACGAGGGTGCGCCGGACTGGCCCGAGCGGGACCGGTTTTGGAGCATCGTGGAGACGTATGGGGTCACCATCCTGTATACCGCGCCTACCGCTATCCGCGCGTTTATGAAGTGGGGCCCCGAGCACCCCCGCGGTCACGACCTCGGCACTCTGCGGCTGCTCGGTACCGTCGGCGAGCCCATTAATCCCGAGGCCTGGATCTGGTATCACGAGCAGATTGGTGGCGGGCGCTGTCCCATCGTGGACACCTGGTGGCAAACCGAGACCGGCGGGATCATGATCACTCCGCTGCCCGGCGTCACCACCACCAAACCAGGTTCCGCCACCGTACCCTTTCCCGGAGTGACTGCTGAGCTGGTAGATGCCAGCGGCAAACCGCTGGAGCGGGGTGGCGGATTTCTCACCCTCAGCCAGCCTTGGCCGGGCATGCTCCGCACCATTTACGGCGACGATAAGCGCTACCGCGACACCTACTGGAGCCGGTTCCCCGGCCGCTACTTCGCCGGCGACGGGGCAAAGCTGGACGAGCAGGGTTACTGGTGGATTCTGGGCCGGGTGGACGACGTGCTCAATGTTGCCGGACACCGGATCGGGACTATGGAAGTGGAAAGCGCGCTGGTAGATCACCCGGCCGTAGCGGAAGCGGCGGTGGTGGGCCGGGCCCACGAGCTCAAGGGTCAGGCACTCGCAGCCTTTGTTACCCTCAAGGAAGGGAGACAGGCGACACCTGGCCTCAAGGATGATCTCAAGGAGCACGTGGTCAAGAAGATCGGCGCTATTGCCCGGCCCGACGACATCCTTTTCTCGGCCGATCTGCCCAAGACCCGGAGCGGCAAGATCATGCGGCGGTTGCTCAAGGATATCGCCGAAGGGCGCACTCTGGGCGACACCACAACGTTGGCCGATCCCAACGTGGTGAACCGGTTGAAAGAGATGTACGAGGAGAAGGAGGGGTAAGACCTAGATCTGGACCTGCGCTCCCAGCTCCACTACGCGATTCGGAGGCAGGTTGAAGAATGCCGTGGCCGATTGGGCGTTCCGCGCCATCAGGATGAAAAGCTTTTTGCGCCAACCGGAGAGCCGGGAGTTGCCGGTGGGCAGTAATGTCTCCCGTCCCAGAAAAAAGCTGGTCTCCATGGGTTTGGCTTCCAGGCCGCGAGAGCCGAGGGTGCTCAGCAGAGCCGGAATATCGGGCGACTCCATAAAGCCATATCGGCCGGTTACCAGGTAAAATCCGCTGGCCATCTCCGTGACCTCGGCTCGATGCTCCGGCCTGACCTGAGGAATCTCTTCTCCCGAAATCGACATGATGATCACCTTCTCGTGCAGCACCTTGTTGTGCTTGAGATGGTGCAGCAGGACCACCGGCGTTCCGCCCGGGTCCGATGTCATGAAGACCGCCGTTCCCTGGACCCGCGATGGCTGGCGACGGCCGATGTCCTCCAGAAACAGGGGTAGTGGCAGCGCATTGTCGTGCAGGATCCCGGTGACCGTTTCACGCCCCCGCTTCCAGGTGATCATCAGTACATAGACAATTCCAGCTACCAGAAGCGGGAACCACCCGCCCTTGGCGATCTTTACCACGTTGGCGGCCAGGAAGGAGACATCAACCAGGAGGAAAACCGCCGCAAGGGTACCAACCCGAGCCAGACTCCAGCTCCAGCGCTCCCGGGCCACCATGCAGAACAGGATGGTGGTGATGGTCATCGTGCCGGTGACCGCTATGCCGTAGGCCGATGTCAGATTGTCCGTGCTCCGAAACCCCAACACCAGCAACACACATAACACGGCCAGCGTGCGGTTGACGCCCGGCAAATAGATCTGTCCGATCTCGGTCTGAGAGGTGTGCAGGATGGTCACCCGGGGACTGTACCCCAGCTGCACCGCCTGACGGGTCAGCGAGAACGCACCGGAGATTAACGCCTGTGACGCCACAACCGCCGCCGCGGTCGCAATGATCACCATGGGATACAGCGCCCACTGCGGCACCAAGCCGTAGAACGGGTTCGACGCAATGGTCGAGTCCGCAATCAGCATTCCTCCCTGGCCGAAATAGTTCAGTGTGAGCGCCGGCAACACCACGGCAAACCATGCTGATCGTATGGGTCGCTTGCCAAAATGCCCCATGTCGGCATAGAGCGCCTCCGCTCCGGTGACAGCAAGAATAACGGCCCCAAGGATCAAGAAACCGCGAGGGCCGTGGCGGCCCAGAAACTCGATCGCATACCAGGGATTGAGAGCCCGGAGCACGCTGGGATGCGACAGTATGCCACTGATCCCCAGTGCTGCAATCGCGGCGAACCACACCAGCATGATGCGGCCGAATACCGCACCCACTCGGGCGGTGCCTCTATTCTGAAATAGAAAAAGGACGACCAGAATCGCCGCCGCCACGAGCGGCACCACCCACTCGGGGAGGGCGGGCGTTGCCACTCCGATTCCTTCGACCGCACCCAGCACGGAGATGGCCGGCGTGATTACTCCGTCTCCGTACAGCAGGGCGGCCCCAAACAAACCGAGGCTCACCAGAATCCGCCTGCGACGTGTACTGTCCCGACCGGGGTGCAGAAGGGCCAGAAGCGCCATGATGCCGCCTTCACCCCGGTTGTCCGCCCGCATGATAAAGGACAGGTATTTGAACGAAACCACGAAGTTGAGCGCCCAAAAAATGAGCGACAGCACGCCGAGCACGTTCTCCCGCGACGGAATAATTCCGTATTCAGGCGAGAAGCATGCGCTCAGGGCATACAAAGGACTGGTACCGATGTCACCGTAGACCACCCCGAGTGCTCCCAAAGACAAAGCGAGCAGTGCGCGCCGGTCTGGTTGGGAGACGGGACGAGTGGAGCTGGGGGGAGATGGACTGGTGACCGCGGTCATGACTAGAACTGAATCTGGGCGCCGAGCTCGACCACCCGATTCGGGGGAAGCCCGAAGTACGCAGTGGCCGACTGGGCGTTGCGGGCCATGAGGATGAACAGCTTCTTGCGCAATCGTCCCATCCGACGGCCCTCCAGCGGTTTCTCTCCCCGGGGTTTCTTCCTGCCCGCCGCGGTGGCGATCAGGGTTTCCCGTCCGAGATAAAACGTGGTATTGGCCAGCTTGACGGTAATGGGCTTGCCGTTGTCCTCCGCCCGTCCCAGGGCCCGGAGGACCTCCGGCACGTCCGGCGTCTCCATGAATCCATAACGGGCCATCACCTGGTAAAACCCTTCGCCCAGCTCGTTGCACTTCAGCCGGTCTTTGTCCGCGACCTGCGGAATCTCCTCTGTGTGCACTGACATGAGCATGACCTTCTCGTGCAGCACCTTGTTGTGCTTGAGATGGTGCAGCAGCACCGGCGGAGCGCCGCCGGTCCCCGAAGTCATGAAGACGGCGGTCCCCGGGACCCGGTACGGCTGACGCCGCCGAATGTCGTCGAGAAAGAGATCCATCGGGAGCGTGTTCTCCTGCACGATGCCGGTGAGCCGCACCCGCCCCTTCTTCCAGGTGGACATGAGCAGGTACACCAGCCCCGCCACCACCAGCGGCAGCCAGCCTCCGTTGGGGACCTTGAGCATATTGGCGCCCACGAATGCCACATCCACTACCAGAAAGACCAGGGTGATCGGCCCCGCCTTCCACCAGCTCCAGCCCCATAGCCGGCGCATGACGATGGAAAAGAGAATCGTGGTGATGGTCATCGTCCCGGAGAGAGCCACCCCATAGGTGAGCGCCAGAGCGCTGGCGTTTCGAAACGCCACCACCAGCCCCAGGCAGGACACCATCAGTATTGTATTCACCGTAGGGATGTAGATCTGTCCGATGGTGCTGCTGGAAGTATGGATGATCTTCATCCGCGGACTATAGCCCAGCTGAATAGCCTGGCGGGTCAGCGAAAACGCGCCGGAGATGAGGGCCTGCGAAGCCACCACGGCAGCCGCCGTCGCGATACCCACCATGGGATACAATGCCCACTCGGGCACCAGCGCGTAGAAGGGGTTCCGGGCCGCGCCCGGATTGTTCAGCAGCAACGCGCCCTGGCCGAAATAATTGAGAACCAGTGAGGGCAGCACCAGTGCAAACCACGCCAGGCGGATTGGGCGCCGGCCGAAATGCCCCATGTCGGCATACAGGGCTTCGCCCCCGGTGACCACCAGGATGACGGCGGCAAGAACCGTTATGCCGGTCAGGCCCTCGCGAGCGAAGAAATCCACGGCGTAGCGGGGATCGAGTGCCCGCAGAACCCCGGGCTCGCGGCTGATTCCCATTACCCCGAGCACCCCGATGCAGAGGAACCAGATCGCGGTGATGGGCCCGAAGACGGCGCCCACCCCGGCCGTGCCCCGCCGTTGCAGGGCGAAGAGCGCCAGGATGATCACAAAGGCGATGGGCACCACCAGGTGCTCGAGGGCCGGGGTGGCCACGCTGAGCCCCTCCACCGCGCTCAATACCGAGATGGCTGGAGTAATGATCCCATCTCCATAGAGCAGTGCCGACCCGAAGAGTCCGGTGGCTATCAGCAGCCGCCCTCTCGTGGTGATTTGGCCGCTGGGCCGAACCAGCGCCAGCAGGGCAAGGATCCCCCCCTCTCCCCGGTTGTCCGCCCGCATAACCATGGAGAGGTACTTGAACGTGACCACGAAGTTCAGCGACCAGAAGATGAGCGACAGGATGCCCAGCACGTTGCTGGTGGTTACCGGGAAGCTATGCGGACCGAAGAAACACTCTTTGAAGGCATACAGCGGGCTGGTTCCGATGTCGCCATAGACCACACCGAGGGCACCGAACGCCAGGAGGGCGAGCTGCTTGCCGGATAGAGATTTGGCCTTGCGGGACAAGCGCTACAAGCTCCGGGTGCGGGAGAGCCTGCGAAGCTCCAGGAGCGCCACGATGAAGATGGCAATGATGATGACCGCCGAGCCAACACACCAGCGGCAAATGGCATGGATGACGAACAGCTCCAGATAAGTCAGATATGCGGTAAATCCGACGCCGATTCCGGCGAGAAGGGCCAGCAGCCTGGCTGGCCAGCTCCGCTCCGCCACAGCGGGCTGCAGGGCAGCCAGGCTCACGGCGAGAAGGCCGGCATACCCCACCAGGCCGATGAGCGCGACCTCGACGCCGGCAAACCGGCTCCAGATACTCTGCTGCACGGTCTCACAGCCCCCGGTTCCACAGGCCAGAGTTCCGATTCTTCCAATCTTGTAGAGATAGAGGTATGCGGAAATGAAGAACCCGATCAGGCTCAGCACAGCTGCGGTCATGCGGTGGATCATCAACGACGAGGTGCCAGAGAATCCACCATCTTGATTATGGCGTCGGAGTCGAGCCGGCCCCGGTACAACCGGTTGCCGATCAGCAGGGTGGGCGTGGAGCTCACTCCCAGCTGGACTCCTTCATTATAGCTCGCCTGAATTCGCCCAGCGTATTTCCCGGACTTCATGCAGCTGTCGTAGCGGCCGAGATCGAGTCCGGCCGTCCGGGCGTAATTCCTGAAGAGGGGCCCCGCATCGCGGGCGGCGGCCCACTCGGATTGGCCCTGATAGATCTGCTCGTGCTGAGCCCAGTACTTCCCCTGCTCGTCAGCGCAGGCTGCTGAGTGAGCTGCCAGCCGGGCAAACTGGTGCTGCTGCAGTGGGAAATCCCGGTAGCGCCAGCGCAGCCGGCCGCTGTTGACCAGCCGGTCCTCGATGGTCGGCATCTGGAGCGTGGCGAATGTCTGACAGAATGGACACTGGTAATCGGCAAATTCGGTGATCTCGACCGGTGCATCCTTGGAGCCCTTCACGTATCCGTGAAAGCCCGAGGTGTCCGAGGGCTGGATCGTTACATTGGCCGGGATGCTGATGGTGCTGGGTTTGAGAAGCAGATAAGCCAGAACCCCTACCCCCGCGAGCGCCACTACCGCGAACAACGTGTAGAACCGTTTCATTCCGGCCTGCGTCCCCGCCATGGCTCTTCGTCCTCCGGATCATCCGGGAGAAAGGAATCCTGCCGCTGTGCCTCATCGACAATGCGGCGGCTGTCGGCCACCTCTGGAGTGTCGTAGGTGCTGCGCACCTCGTAGTGGAACAGCTCGCTCCGGGCATCTCCCATCAACCGCAACAGCTCCGGGCCGCCCCTGAGCAGCTGGCCCGAACGGTCGAGCTCCTGGATCCTTTCGGCCAGAGCCCTCAGGAGCGCCGCCAGACGCTGCGCCCGCTCCTCGTTGTACACCTCGTCATGCTCTGCCATACCCACCTCGAGGGGCGGTAGCCACCCTCGGTCAAGTTCAAGCCATTCGGGTCGATAAAGATAATGAGTCAGAAGACACGAGTCGCGAGTCCTCCGATGGGGGGGGAGCCAGAGTGCAAACCGCAGATCTGGAACCGCCAGCTCACCCGTATTGTTGTGATGGGGCGAGGGTTAGGTCGTTGGTCCGACTCCTGGAGCATGACCTCGCGACTCTCCTGTGACTTTGCACCAATTGGTGCAATCGGTTATCTTTCTCGTGGGAGAGAGTACCCGGAATCTGTCTTTAAAAGGATGGTGCATGAGCAAGAAGAAATCCCGTAGTTCCTCTGAGGCGATCGCATTCGCCCAGGCCCGTGACGAGCTGTTCAGCCACATCCTCCGCTGCGGCGTCATCGACGCGCTGCCGGAGCATCAGAAGGACTGGTTCGACGATACCATGGGGTATGTCGCTGACCGGTATGAAGATCTGGACGATGAGGAGCTGGCCGAGCTGCGCACTCTGGGCGAGCGCTACTGCCAGCCGGTGCGGCGGGTTGAAGCGGTGGAATCAGGCGCGGCCTGAAAACGAAGCCAAAGCTGGAACAGCCCCGGAGAGCTGCTCTCCGGGGCCTTTTTATTGTCCGGATATCCCGGGGAACCGGCGCCAGCGGTACCCTGCCGCCACCCGCACTCCGCCTCCAGCACCGACCTCGACGGCCCACCCGGAGCTGCTCGCCGGAGCCTGTTCCAATCCCAAAGTCAGCACCAGATATCCTCGTCCAACAGCCCCCTCGACTCCCGCGATACCTCCGGCCACATAGAAGCCCGGCTTCCGGTGCTCCTCCGGGCTCAGCAGGAAATGGCCGAGCAGCTCTCCTCGCACCGCCAGCTCTCCATCGGAGACTCCGGCACCTAGGCCCAGCGACAGACGGGTTCGGCCGGTGGTACGCAGCGCACCGAATCCGCCCGCTACCAGCAGGCCCGGATCGGAAAAGGTCCCAATCGCCTGTACGCCCAGCTCTCGAATCATCTGTGCGCTGCCGGGGTGACCCCAGGCCAGGGCTCCGCCCGCGATGAAAAGCTCACGCCAGCGACAGCGCATAGGTGATCGCGATGTCCGACGCAAGCGAGTGAATGACGGAGCAATACTTTTCGAGCGAAAGATCGATGGCCCGGCGGATCTTGGCCGGATCAACCCCGGCCCCCGTGACGCTATAGTCGAAGTGCATCGATATATAACGGCGAGGCTCTTTCTCTCGTCTCACGGCGGAGACTTCTATCCGGAGAGCGCTGAACGGCACTCGCATCTTCTTCAGCACTACGACCACATCGGATCCGGTACAAGCGGCGGCGGCCAGCAGCAGAGTGAGCATCGGACCAGGACCCTCGGCATTGTCTCCATCGATGAGGATGGACGGGCCGTTGGGCTCGCCGCCGCGAAAGCGGAGCCCCTCCTGCCATTCCAGTGTGATCCGTTTGGTCTCTTCCGGCACTCAGGCTCCGAGGCGCTTCTGAGCCCGGGGCGCCACCCGGTAATAGTCCCAGATCGCGATGACGGCGATCAGCGTGGTCGCCCAGGCAATGGGCCGCAGATATGGTGAGTCGAGCAGAAACGCCATCAGGGTGAGAATCTGGGCGACGGTGACCGCCTTGCCGCTGGAGCGGGCGGGTATAGCTCGAGGTTGTTGCGATATGAGCGTTCCAACGAACGCCAGCGTGGCGACGATGTCGCGCAGGAGAACCCCAGCGATTTCCCAGACCTCGAGGCGTCCGGAGAAGGCGACAACCCCAACCGCCGATGCCATGAAGATTTTGTCCGCGATGGGGTCTATTACTGGACCGAAAGGCGAGCCACCCAGTCGGCGCGCAATGGGGCCGTCGAGCAGGTCGGTGGCTGCCGCCGCTCCCAGTATGGCCATGCGCCAGCCGGTGCTGGAGATCAGGAGGAATGCCGCGGCCAGAGGTACCCGGAGACAGCTGATCAGGTCGGCCCAGGACCACGGGGCGCGGCCTTGCTCGCCTCTACGACCCGGACTAGCTTCGGTCACGCTGCTCCCCTCGCCGAACGTGAGCGTGCAAGATACCCTGGTCTGTCCTGCGGCTCTTCGCTTCTTCGCTCCCGCACTCTCCTCATGATACTCGACACGGCGGTGGTCCCCTGTGGTGGGCTGGGCACGCGGTTACATCCCATCACCCGCTTCCTGCCCAAAGAAATTCTCCCGGTGGCACTCAAGCCGATATTGTATTGGGCGCTGGATGAGGCCGCCGATGCCGGGCTGCTCCGGGCCATCATCATCACCAATCCGCATAAGCCGATGCTGGAAACCGTCGCTCGCAACTACCCGGGCCCGCTCGAGCTGGAATTTGTGCCCCAGGATCATCCGAAAGGATTGGGCGACGCCTTCCTCCGGGCCCGCGACAATCTCGGCGGCTCACCTTTCCTCGCCCTTCTTCCCGATAATCTCTTTCAGGGGGCCAACCCGACGGCGGCTGTGCTCGCCACCTACAAGAAGACCCGGCTGACAACGGTGCTGCTCGCCGAGATCGATCGGGCGCAGGCGGGCTCCAAAGGCGCCACCGGAAGAGCCTCGGTCCGGACCGCTGCTGATGGGACACTTCGGGTAGTGGCAGTGGCCGACAAGGG
>DATKJJ010000100.1:0-6297 GCA_035543695.1 Gemmatimonadales bacterium
CTTGGAGCCCGCGGCCTTCACCAGGCGGACAACGCTATACGTGTCTGGGCGGTGGCTGAGGAGCTGGGGCTGAACCTGCCTAAGGCGGCCCAGGCTCTGGAGCAGTTCGCGATGCCCGGCGGACGGGGCGAGCTGGTGCAGGAAGGACAGCTCACCATCCTCAACGACTGCTATAACGCCAACCCCCAATCGTTCAGGGCCTTGATCGCCACTGCCAAAGCCATGAGGAACGAGCGGCGCCTGGTGTTCGTCGCGGGGACCATGCGTGAGTTAGGGTCCGAATCCCCGCGGTTGCATCGGGAGATAGCGGAGGAGCTGGTGGAGCTGCACCCCGAGCTCCTCGCCGCGGTGGGGGACTTTGTGCCCGCCCTCGAACCCTACTCTGGGGCGCTGCGGCACCGTCTGATCACCGCCGCCGACCCGGTGGAGCTGGCGCCCCGACTCGCTCAACATCTCAGGGGAGACGAGATCGTGGTGCTGAAGGCATCCCGTGGCGTGGCCTTGGAGCGTATACTTCCGGCGCTCAAGGCCAGCGCGAAGCACGTCGACCCCCCCGGTGCTCCGCTTCATCCCCGCTGAGGTTCGATGTTCTATCACTGGCTCGCCCCGCTCGGCAAGACCTACATCATTTTCAATCTGTTCAACTACATCAGCTTTCGCGCCGCGGGCGCGACGGTGACCGCCCTGCTGCTCGCGTTCGTGGTGGGACCACCGGTCATCCGCCGGCTGCGGGCTCGGAAGGTGGGTCAGGTGGTCAGGGCGGAGGGGCCGGCCAGCCATCAAAGCAAGCGGGGCACCCCGACGATGGGCGGCTTGATCATCCTCCTGGCAACGGTGGTGCCGACGCTGCTCTGGGCTCCGCTGACCAATCGCTACGTGGTGGTCGCGATGCTGTCCACTCTGTGGATGGGGTGCATCGGGTTTCTCGACGACTACCTCAAGATCGTGCAGGGGAAATCGCGCGGCCTGGTTGCCCGCTGGAAGCTGGCCGGGCAATGCAGCTTCGGCCTGCTGCTCGGGCTGTTTCTCGCTTTCAACCCGGTGGTGCCGACCGATGTGCTTCCCGCCACCGCCACCACCCTCCCATTCTTCAAGTACCTGGTGGTGAATTTTGCCCCCTGGTTGTTCGTTGTGTTCGTGACCGTGGTGATCACCGGGAGCAGCAATGCGGTCAACCTGACTGACGGTCTCGACGGCCTGGCTACGGGCCTGGCGGGAATTTCGGCCGCAGCCTTTGCCGTTTTCGCGTATCTGTTCGGTCGGGTGGACGTTACCACCTACCTCAACGTGTTCTACCTGCCCGGCGCCGGCGAACTGGCGGTGTTTTGTGCCGCGCTCATGGGCGCGACCATTGGATTCCTTTGGTTCAACGCCCATCCCGCCGAGGTCTTCATGGGTGACACAGGCAGCCTCGCAATCGGCGGCGCGCTGGGAACCGTTGCCATTCTGCTCAAGGCGGAGTTCCTGCTGCTCCTTATCGGCGGCGTGTTTGCGGCCGAGGCAATCTCGGTGCTGCTCCAGACCGGCACATATAAGTGGTTCAAGCGAACCCGGGGCAGGGAGTACGCCGACGCCCACCGCGTCTTCCGAATGGCGCCGCTGCATCACCACTTCGAGAAGCTGGGCTGGGCCGAAACCACGGTTGTCACCCGGTTCTACATTCTCGGGCTCCTGTGTGCCCTGGTCGCGCTTTCCACGCTGAAGGTCCGATGACTGGTGTTGCCGAGAGGGTGGCGCTGTTCGATCGCTGGCTGGGATCCGGGGGAGAGGTGGCGGTGGTGGGGCTGGGAAAGAGCGGCGTGGCGGCCACCCTCCTGCTTCGGCGTATCGGCATCGGAGTGTATGCCTCGGATAGCGGATCGGGGCCAGCCTTCGAAGCCTGGGCTCGGACGCTGCGAGAGACGGGAGCAGCGGTTGATCTAGGCGGTCATGATCTCGGCCGTATTGCCCGCGCAGTGGGCGTGGTGGTGGCACCGGGTGTGCCGCCCGATGCTCCGGCGTTGGAGTCGGCGCGGCAGGCCGGTCTCGAGATCTATGCTGAAGTGGATATCGGTTTCCTGGCCCTTCGCGCTACCAACTGCGTCGCGATCACTGGCACCAACGGCAAGACCACCACGACCTCACTGATTGCCCATCTGCTCTCCAGCGCGGGATTCCGGGCCGAGACTGCCGGCAATATCGGCCGTCCCCTCTGCGATGTGGCTCTTTCGGCCGATCCGCCGCCATGGCTGGCGTTGGAGCTGTCGTCGTTTCAGCTGCACGATGCGCCGCACCTCAAACCCGCGGCGGGAGTGCTCACGAACCTGGCGCCCAATCATCTCGATCGCTACCGCTCCTTGGAGGAGTATTACGGAGACAAGGCTCAGCTCTTCCGCAATGCTGACGCCACTTCGTTGTGGATCACCAATGACGACGATGCCGCGGTGCAGGACATGGCGCGCGGCGTGCCTGGGCGGCAGCTGCGATTCTCCACCACGCACTCGGCCGATGGATGGTATGATCGCGAGGGTGCGCGGCTGATGCTGGGACGAAGTGAGATTCTGCCTCGTGCCGCGTTGCCTTTGCTGGGCGATCACAATGTGGCCAATGCGCTAGCTGCCGCACTGGTGACCGCCGAGCTGGGCGCGCCATTGCATCGCATAGCCGCCGGTCTGCAGTCATTCCGGGCCATACCGCATCGCGTGGAGCCGGTGCGTGAAGTCGAGGGCGTGCTCTGGATCAACGATTCCAAGTCCACGAATGTCACTTCGACTGAAGTCGCCATTGCGGCGCTCGACCGGCCGTTCGTTCTGCTTCTGGGAGGACGGCACAAGGGAGAGCCCTACACCCGTCTGATAAAGCGGCTGCAGGATCGCTGTCGCGCGGTAGTAGCGTATGGAGAAGCGGGCCCGCTCATCGTGCAGGATCTCGCCGCAAAGCTGAAGGTGGTGCCCGCCGTCACCTTTGAGGAAGTGGTCGTCACCGCTCGAAAGCTGGCCCGGCCGGGGGACGCGGTGCTCCTGTCTCCCGCCTGCTCCAGTTACGATATGTTTCGCAACTACGAGGAGCGCGGAGATCGATTCCGCGCTGCGGTCCAGGCACTATGATACCGCGGCCGGTGCGGCACCCGGGTGAAATGCGCTGGGAGACTCGCCTGCTGGGTATGGTCACCGCGGCACTGCTGGTGTTTGGTGTCGCCACCACCTACGGCGCCGCCAGTCTGGTGACCCTGCAAGGCCAGAACGGGCTCGGATTTGCCCTGCGTCAGCTGTCGGGAGCTGCATTTGGTGGCGTGCTGCTCCTGTTGGCGTCACGCCTGGACTACTACCGTTGGCGGCAGATCGCCTGGCCACTGCTCTTCCTGACCATTCTGTTTCTCCTTATTCCACTGCTTCCTTTCACCAAAGGAATTGCGCCTTCCATCAACGGGGCCCGGCGTTGGATCGACCTCGGACTGCTGAACTTCCAGCCCTCAGAGCTGGCCCGGCTGGTGGTGGTGATCTGGTGCGCCATGCTGGCGTCGAAAAAGGGCGCTCAGGTCCGCGAGTTCCAGAAGGGCGTCCTGCCCTTCATCGTGATTCTCGGCCTGGTGTCGCTCCTGATCTTGCTGGAGCCCAACCTCTCGATGGCCACGCTGGTGGCGCTGCTCGGCGGACTCGTGTTGTTCACGTCGGGGGCCAAGATCGGCCATTTCGCTCTGGTCGCCGGTGTGGGGATGATTCTGGTCTTCCATCAGATTCGCGACGTCCAGTATCGTCTCGCCCGTATGCTGACCTTCCTTAATCCCGGCGACGCAACGACGGAGGCCGGCTTTCAGATCCATCAGTCACTGGTCGGGATTGGCTCGGGCCAACTGTTCGGGGTCGGCTTTGGAGAAGGCCAGCAAAAGCTCGGGTACCTCCCCTACGCGTACTCTGATTTTCTCTTCAGCACCATCGGTGAGGAGTGGGGATTCGTCGGTGTCTGCGTCGTGGTTGCCCTCTTCGCCCTGTTCTGCTGGCTCGGCTTCCGAATCGCCCGAACGGTCACCGATCCGTTCGGCCAGTACCTGGCGGTGGGGCTGACCGCGGCCATCGGGCTTACGGCGTTCATGCACATGGCCGTGTCGCTCGGTCTGATCCCCACCACCGGACTCACGCTCCCGTTCATGTCGTACGGACGCTCCAGCCAGGTAATCTCCCTGCTTGGCACCGGGATCCTCATCAATATCGGACGGTTGCGAGGAAGCGCTCGGGCGACCGGTGGACGAGCGCGCCGGGCTGATCGGAACGACAGCGCGGGAGAACCCCGTCGAGCTCCTGCCCGGCGCACCCGTCGTGAAGAGCCCGGAAGGGCTCCGACCGAAGGCCGCCGGCCGACTGGACGATGAGCGGTCCCGAACCTGTCCCGCCACCGCCCCGCCGTACTGTTCTCATCGCCGGAGGTGGAACCGGCGGACACCTGATGCCGGCTCTGGCGATTGCCGACGCCCTCAGGGAGTACGCTCCCCAGGTCGAGCCGGTGCTGGTAGGCGCGACTCGCGGTGTGGAGGCCCGCATTCTCCCCGGCCGCGATTTCCGGTTTTACTTGTTGCCCACCGAGCCGATCTACCGCCGCACCTGGTGGAAAAATTTCAAGTGGCCATTCGTCGCCGGCCGACTGCTGCGCGAGGTGGGCCGGGTGGTCGAGCGCGAGCAACCGGCGGCAGTATTAGGAACCGGAGGTTACGCGTCGGGGCCAGTGGTCTGGTGGGCAGCCCGGCATGGCATTCCGACCGCAATCCAGGAGCAGAATGCCTATCCAGGGCTTGCCAGCCGCTGGTTGAGCCGGCGCGTCCGCCACGTCTACCTCGGTCTTCCTGAAGCGCGCCGGCTGCTCCGATTCGGAGCCGAGACGGAGGTGTTTGACACCGGCAATCCCATAACGCCTCCCTCCAGGGAAAGACGGGAAGGGGCGCGGGCGAAGTTCGGGGTAAACGGACACCGACCGGTCGTCCTCATCACCGGGGGAAGTCAGGGGGCGCTGGCGCTCAATGAGGCCGTAGCCGCGTGGCTGGATGATGGGGGCCCGGGAACCGCGGAGCTGATCTGGGTGACCGGACGGGGCACCTTCGAGCAGTTTCGCCGCTATCAGGCGCCCCAGGTGCACGTCTTCGATTTCCTCGATCCGATGAGTGACGCGTACGCCGTGTCGGATCTCGTGGTGTCGCGGGCCGGCATGATCACGGTGGCAGAGCTGTGTGCCTGGGGTCTCCCGAACATTCTGATCCCGCTACCCACGGCGGCAGCAGATCATCAAACCCACAACGCGCGGGTCCTTGCCGAGGCGGGGGCATCTCTGCTGCTGCGGCAGTCGGAGCTTACGCCGGCCCGCCTGGGCACCACCATCAATAATTTGCTCGATGACTCCTCGCGGCGCCGGCAGATGGCTGATCGGGCCCTGAGCCGGGGACGGCCCAACTCCGCCCGCGAGATAGTGTACAAGTTATTGACACTGATTGGCTGAGCGGACTTTCAGAACCTTCAGCACCATCTTACATTAGCCCTGCAATCATGGCACTGTTCAGCCCCACGGATAAGCGTACTGTGCACTTCATGGGAATCGGCGGCGCCGGCATGAGCGCGCTGGCTCTCATAGCCTGCCGTCGGGGTGTGGCGGTGAGCGGCTGCGACGTGGATCCCTCCGGCGCCGCCGACCTCCAGGCCCTGGGAGTTCGCATTTACCAGGGGCACGACGGAGCTCACCTGGCCGGCGCGCGTGCGGTTGTGGTCACTGCCGCCATTCCCCCGTCTCACCCCGAGCTGGAGCAGGCCCGTACGCTGGGGCTCCCAATTGTGCCGCGAAAGGTGGCGCTGGCGGAGTTGATCGAAGGCGGGCAGACCGTAGGAATTTCCGGTACGCACGGCAAGACCACCACCACCGTCATGACCACGGAGGCGCTCACCGCGGCTGGCTTGCAGCCCACCGGAATTGCCGGGGGTAGAGTGAGTACTTGGGGAGGTAACGCAAGGATCGCCAGCGACGAGTTGTTCGTGGTCGAGGCGGACGAGTTCGATCAGGCGTTTCTCACCCTTCACCCGACGATCGCTGTGGTGAACAATGTCGAGCCCGATCACCTGGAGTGTTACGGCTCGATGGCAGCTCTGGAAGATGCCTTTGCGGAGTTCGCTGGCCGGGCTAGAGTGGCAGTGGTGAGTGCGGACGATAAGGGCGCGCGAGAGATCGCCTCCCGGTTGAGCACCGAGGTGGTTCGATTCGGCCTGGATGCCGACGCCGACGTTCGGATCGGCGACATTGTTCAGCAGGCCGACCGCACTGTCGCCTGCATTCGCTGGCCGA
>DATKJJ010000101.1:0-8533 GCA_035543695.1 Gemmatimonadales bacterium
CAGTACGGGTTCTACGCGCCGATGGAGAGCGCCAGCCTCGACATTCGCCGCTATGTGAACGAGAAGCTCGCCGAGGATGAGGCCGTCAACCGAAGGCCATGAAGCGGGATTACGAGTACGTAGTTCTCGGGCTGGGTGGCTTTGGCAGCGCCGCGGCGTACTGGCTGGCGCGTCGAGCCGGCGGCGAGGTGCTCGGCCTGGAACAGTTCGAGCTGGGCCACGTTCGGGGAGAGTCGCAGGATCACTCCCGAATCATCCGGCTCTCCTACCACACCCCGGGATACGTCGAGCTGGCCAAGCACGCCTACCGAGCCTGGTCTGAAGTGGAGCAGGATGCAGGCGAGCGGCTGATTCTTCGGACCGGGGGATTGGACTTCGGTCCCCGGGTCAGTGCCATACCCCTCAGCCATTACGCCGACAGCATGGCCGCGGCTGGAGTGCCCTACGAGACGCTCGACGCTCGAGAGATCATGCGCCGGTGGCCGGCGTTCCAGGTTTCGGACGATATCCACGGCCTCTATCAGGAACAGAGCGGCATCGCCATGGCAGCTCGAGCCAACGCCGCACATCAGCGGATGGCGCGAGCGCGCGGTGCAGTGCTTCGGGAACGAGCTGACGTCCGCTCGGTTCGCCCGCGGGACGGAGAATTCGAACTGGACGTGGGTGGAGACCGAATCCGCTGCCGCCGGTTAGTGATGACGACCGGGGCATGGTCCAACACAGCGCTGGCCGCCTTCGGCTACCGGCTGCCACTGACGGTCACTCAGGAGCAGGTGACCTACTTTGCTTGCCCTCGGCCGGAGGATTTCCAGCCCGACCGTTTCCCCATCTGGATCTGGATGGACGACCCCTGCTTCTACGGCTTTCCCATCTTCGGTGAGGCCGGCACCAAGGCGGGGCAGGATGCCGGCGGCAGAGAGGTGACGGCCGAGACCAGGACCTTCGAACCGGACCAGGCGGCGCTGCGCCGGGTGTGCGACTTCCTGAGCCGACATATTCCCGGCGCGCTGGGGCCGATCATCTATACCAAAACCTGCCTGTACACGCTCACTCCGGATCGCGACTTCGTCCTCGATCGCCTGCCGGATTACCCCGGGGCCCTCGTCGCGATTGGCGGCGGGCATGGCTTCAAGTTTGCCTCAGTCGTCGGGAAGATCCTGGCCGAGCTGGCAGTGGACGGCCGTACCGGGCATGAGCTCACTCCCTTCCGGTTCGATCGCGCAATTCTTCAGCTCGAGAACCCGCCCAAACACTACATGGTGTGACCGATATCGCCGCGACGGGAGCGGAGGAGCACCCACAGCTCCGCCGGGTCATGGGGTTCCGCGATCTGTTGCTGTTCTATCTGGTCACCGGCTTTACCGTTCGATGGATCAGTACTGCAGCGGCCGCAGGGCCGAGCTCCATCGTGGTCTGGCTGATGGGGTGTGGGGCGTTTTACCTACCCCTCATGTTTACCGTGCTCGAGCTCAGCTCCCGGTATCCCAACGAGGGCGGCTGCTACGTCTGGAGCAAGCGCGCCTTCGGGGAGTTTGCCGGCTTCATCACCGGATGGACGTACTGGACCTGCAACCTTCCGTACTTTCCGGGGTTGTTCTACTTCACCGCATCGGCGGCGCTTTTCCTGGGCGGTCCGTCATGGCGCGGCCTCGCGGCAAGTCCCCTCTACTTCATCGGCTTTTCGCTCATTGCACTGGGAATCGCCGCTGGGCTCAACGTTCGCGGCCTATCCATCGGCAAGTGGCTGCACAATCTGGGTGCCGTGGGACTGTGGGTGCCCGGACTCCTGCTGCTGGCTCTCGGGCTTCTGGCCTTCCTCCGGTTTGGCTCCGCCACCAGGTTTTCGCCCGACACGATGCCAAGCACACGCCTCAAGGACATTGTCTTTTGGTCCACCATCGCGTTTTCCCTCAGCGGGCTGGAGAGTGCTTCCATGCTGGGAGGAGAGATTCGAGACGCCCGGCGGAACATTCCTCGAGCCCTGCTCGCGGCCGGAGTACTGATTACGGCGCTCTATGTCCTGGGGACCGTAGCCATGTTGGTGGCTCTGCCGCAGCAGCAGATCCAGAGTCTCCAGGGCTTCATGCAGGCCATCGAGTCAGCCAGCAGCCGCCTCGGCCTGGTCTGGCTGGTGGCACCGATTGCCGGGCTGATCGTCCTGGGTGGGCTGGGGCAGGCCGGCGCCTGGTTTGCCGCAGGGGGAAGGCTTCCGTTTGTGGCCGGAATCGATCGGTACCTGCCGGCTGCCTTCGGTAGGCTGCACCCGAAGTACAACTCGCCCTACGTGAGCCTGATGAGCCAGGCGGGTATTGCGGCGGTTTTCATTTTTCTGGGCCAGGCTGGTACTACGGTGAAGGGCGCGTACGACGTGCTGGTCAGCATGTCCATCATTTCCTACTTCATTCCGTACCTTCTGATGTTCGCCTCCATGATCCGGCTGCAAGGAGAGCCGGCAGGACCTGAGGTGATCCGGGTACCAGGGGGCCGTCGGGTGGCGATTGGGCTGGCAGCTCTGGGATTCACTACCACCGTGGTTACGATTGGCCTGGCGCTGATCCCCGCCGAAGACGATCCGAACAAGCTGCTGGCAGTGAGCAAAACCGCGGGCCTCACGCTGCTGCTCGTCGCCACCGGCGCACTGGTGTACGCCTGGGGCCGGCGGCGACGCGACTGAGCTCAGTCCTCTTCCAGTTGGGCCCGCGCTGAACCCAGCGACTTCAGTACCTCACGGTCGAACTGCACCGACAGGCTTTCCCGCTTGGAGTATGGCCCCGGACGATAAACCCGCGACTGAACGCCAAGCTGGCTCTGCTCGCAGATATGCCAGTCCTGCCGGTTGGTCATGTCCCAGAACTGAATCCCGTCCTCGGGATTGTGCTCGGGATTGTTCAATGTGTCCGGATGGAAAAGCCAGGAGCAGGAGATCCGGGTACGATCTGGCGCCTCAGGCCACAAAGTGTGAAACATGACATAGTCGGGATGCAGGCTCAGTAACATGTTGGGGAAAATGACGTAGTAATACACCCGGTTGAGGTCTTCCTCGGGAAGATCTCCGACCATGAGCCCACAGGAGCGGCCGCTCATCGTCAAACTCTGGTGACCCTCATTGATCACCATGAACCCGCCGGTAAAGGGCCCCTCGATCAGGTCGTTCTCCCCGCTGGTGGGGGGCGTCAGCTTGGCCAGCGGCGGGTGTACCGGTCCGCAGTGGTAACACTCAGAATAATTCTGGAACAGGAGCTTCCAGTTGGCTCGGACGTCGTACTCGATGGTTCTCGCCACGGCGAGATTCAGGAGGTTGAACCGGCTGAAGCGTCCGATCAGCGGCTGATACGCTTCGCTGAAAGCCTCAGGATCTTCCGCCAGATTGACGAACAGGAAGCCTTCCCAGGATTGGATCCAAACCGAATGGAGCGGATAGTCGGACTTGCTGAAGCCCTCGATGTCCCCTGACGAAGGCGCACCGATGAGACGCCCGTCGAGCGAGTAGGTCCAGGCGTGGTAGGGACACTGTATCGTTTCGGAAAATCGCCCGGTGTGCTCCTCGCACAGCCTGGTCCCCCGGTGGCGACAGACGTTGTAGTACGCTCGGAGCACGCCGGCTTTGTCGCGCAGCACAATGATGCTTTCCTGCCCGATCTGCTGCAGGAAATACTGGCCCGGCTCCCGGACCTGGTCTTCCCGGCCGACGCAGAGCCAGCGTCGCATGAAGATCTGCTCGAACTCCGCTGCAAGCACCTCAGGTGCAACGTAGTAGCGGCGGGGAAGGGTTCTGGCGCCGCCAATAGCGATCTGGGTCGTCTTGAGAAATTGGGTCACCATACCCTCGATATATCCGTATGGCTGAAGTATGGCCGGGGGCTCCAACCGGCGGAAGACGGTATTGATGGGGATTACCGGTGGATGGTGACGCAGGTAGTGGCCTACCATACCGCCGAGCGGTACTCTAGAGCACTTTGGACCAACGTGGACATCCCCGGTTGACGGAGGCAACATGATGGCGATCAAATCGATAGTACCGATGCGCTGGCTGACCGCGCTCGCAGTAGCTCTGCCGGCCACCGGTTGTCTCGCGGCCGCCGCCGCCGGAGCCGGTGCCGGGATCTACCTGACTTCCCGAGGAGCGGAGTCGCTCATTGACGGACCTATCGATCAGGTCGCTACCCGGGCGCGCACTGCCATGAACGAGGAAGGCATTGTTCCGGATGCTTCGAGCACCGAAAATGGCGGGCAAAACCGCGAGTTCAAAGGCAAGAAGGGCGATCTGGACGTGACCATCCAGATGGAGCAGAAGAGCGACAAGACCACCAGGGTCGAGGTCACCGCCCGCAAGAACCTGGCAGAGTGGGACAAGGACTATGCCCAGCAGGTGCTGCAGCGTATCGTGCAAAAAAATTGATGAGACTCAGCTTGCACTGCTGAGGGGCTAGGCCGGGGTCACCACTCCCCGGCACTCACCCAGGCCAATCCGGACCGCACCGGCCCGTTCGCAGAAGGCCCGCAAGATCACCTCGTCTCCGTCCTCGAGGAACTTGCGGGTCTCTCCATTTGGGAGCGTCAGCGGTTCTGCTCCACGCCAGGTCAGCTCCAACAGACAGCCCCGGGATTCTCGGGAGGGGCCGGAGATGGTTCCACTGGCGAACAGATCGCCGGGACGGAGATTGCAGCCATTGCTGGTGTGATGAGTAAGCATCTGCGCCATGGTCCAGTAGAGATCAGCCAAACGGCTCCGACTCAACCGGACCGGGTCCAATCCAGCCTTCCGCATACCGGCCGACCCGAGGTAAACCTCAACCACTGCGTCGATCCCACCGCCAGTACGATCGCCCTCGGAGTCGAGGTGCGGCAGCGGGCTGGGGTCACCCGCGGGCCGCCGAAAAGCCGACGTTCGATACGGCTGCAGCGCCTCGAAGGTGACCACCCAGGGTGAGATCGTGGTGGCAAAGCTCTTTGCCAGAAACGGCCCCAACGGCTGGTATTCCCAGGTTTGAATGTCCCGGGCAGACCAGTCATTCACCAGGCAGAGCCCAAAGAGGTGGTCCTCGGCCTGATCGAGCCGAACCGGCTCCCCCAGCTGATTACCTGGACCCACAAAGCACCCGATTTCCGACTCGTAGTCCAGGGCCCGGCTCGGCGCATACACCGGAATGTCTGCCTCAGGATTCTTGATCTGTCCCCGGGGCCGGCGGACCGGGCTTCCGCTGGGGACGATCGACGAGGCGCGCCCATGATATCCGATCGGGATCCACTTGTAGTTCGGCAGCAGCGGGTTGTCCGGCCGGAACATGCTGCCCACGTTGGTAGCGTGGTAAATCGAGGCGTAGAAGTCGCTGTAGTCGCCGATGTGGGCTGGGACCAGCAGCTCGGCTTCGGCCATCGGAACCAGGATCTGATCGCCTAGGCGCGGTTGATAGAGGGGAGATCCGGAGGCAAGCAGGCCGCTGATCTGCAGCCGCAGATCCGACCAGGCCTGCCGGCCCAAACCCATCAGCCCGTTCAGCGAGGGCTCCTGGCACGCCGCGGCCAGGATGCCGTCTGGAGTCCTCAGCGCCTCAGCGGATGCGGTGAGGTCCAGAATATGATCGCCGATGGCCACGCCGATCTTCGGTGCCTCGGCCGGGTCTCGGCGAAAGACCCCGAACGGCAGGTTCTGAATCGGAAAGTCCGGGTGGCCCTGAGCGGATTCGACCCATGAGGTCAGTCCGGGATCATGGGTCCGATTCACGCCTGAGGTACTCTCGAGTGAAGCAGGTGAAGACCGTAGAGCTCTTGCAGCGGCTCGATAAAGGAACAGGAGCCGAACGACACCATGACCTGCTCCCGGGTTTGCTCCAGATCGCCCAGACTCACCCGATGGCCCTGCCAGGATATCGCGTCCTCTTCGACCCGAAATGCTTCGAGCGATCCTTCTTCCAGCACACGTTCTGCGCTTCGTTGGTCCAGCCCCAACCGGACGAAAGCCGCGGCAAGAAACAGGTTCAGGAAGCCGAACATCGTGCCACGCGGACTGTCGGGGGCATAGGTGAGTGGATACTCGGCCCTGAAGGCGTGGTGCAGCCCGGCAGTAGCCTTGAACGGTACGGCGGTCCGAACACAACTCACGACGAACCGGGCCACATCCGCGGTTGGGGGAAAGGCCGCAGATTCCGTCCCGCCGGTCCGCATTTTGGCCCTGCTGCCCCTTCGGTGGATCAGCCGGATCAAATCTCCCGGGTCGCCAGCGATGGGGATTTCGATATATGCTTGCAGATGCCGGGGCACTCGATCCAGGGCATTCTGGATGGCGCCGGTGGAATCGGCCTTCAGCTCGACGCTGTCGATCACGGCAACGGCATCGCGCCGGGATTCGCTGCGCCGGTTGAATTCGGTGACGGCATACAGATCCCGCTCCAGATCTGCGGCGAGGAGCGCAGAGAGCCGCCATGACGGAGAGCCAGGCTGGGTCAGGTGTGGCTGCGCGGCCGCCTCGAATTCCCCGAGCCGCTGAGCCGGAACCACGAACCGGCCCAGTGCCCAGGAGCTCCGATCGCTTATGTAACGGGCGAAGTTGTCGACCGCTTCACGCATGCCGAGCCCCGCGGGAGGAAACAGTCCCGCGTAGTCGATACTGTGGCGCAACAATGCGTGAATGACACTCATGCTGATCATTATAGCGAAAGAAAGGCAGCTGGGGCATGACTATCGCAACCGTCAACCCCGCAACCGGGCAGATCATTCGTACCTTCACGCCGCTGTCAGAGCCGGAGCTGGACGCGCGCCTGCAGTGTGCGGCTGACGCCTTCCTCCGGTACCGCCGTACCCCGGTGGCCGAGCGAACCCGCCTGTTGCAGCGTGCTGCCGAGATTCTCGATTCGGACAAGGAGAAGTTCGGCCGGATCATGGTGACCGAGATGGGCAAGACTCTGAAGGCAGCCATCGAGGAAGCGGAAAAGTGTGCCTGGGGCTGTCGTTATTACGCGGAACAGGCAGAGCGCTTTCTGGCCGACGAGGTCGTGCAGACCAACGCCAGCCGAAGCTTCGTCACTTATCAGCCGATCGGGCCGGTCCTGGCCATCATGCCCTGGAACTTTCCGTTCTGGCAGGTATTTCGCTTTGCCGCTCCGGCGCTGGCCGCGGGAAACGTGGGTCTGCTCAAACACGCGTCTAACGTCCCTCAGTGCGCGCTCGCAATTCAGGACGTATTCCGGCGAGCGGGTTTTCCGGAGGGGTGTTTCCAGACCCTCCTGATCGAGACCGATCGGGTCCGGCGAGTCATAGAAGACCCGAGGGTAGCCGCCGCAACCCTCACCGGCAGCACGGGGGCCGGCAGGCACGTGGCCAGCGCCGCCGGAAAACAAATCAAGCGCA
Source organism: Gemmatimonadales bacterium (assembly GCA_035543695.1). Lineage (GTDB taxonomy): Bacteria > Gemmatimonadota > Gemmatimonadetes > Gemmatimonadales > GWC2-71-9 > CAVVWJ01. Next base: position 7,348 of record DATKJJ010000101.1, read on the forward strand.
CCGTCCTGGAATTGGGCGGGAGCGATCCGTTCATCGTCATGCCCTCGGCCGACCTGGACGCTGCGGCTCGCACCGCCGTCAAGGCGCGCACCATCAATAACGGCCAGTCGTGCATCGCGGCCAAACGGTTCATTGTCGCCGAACCCATTGCAGACGAATTTGAGCGCCGGCTGGTGGCGGGGATGGAGAAGCTGGTGGTGGGCGACCCGATGGATTCCGCAACTGATGTTGGCCCCCTGGCGAACGAGGCCCAGGTCAGGACGCTTGCCGACCAGATTTCTCGCTCTGTGAGCCTGGGAGCCAGACTGTTGACCGGAGGGCGGCGGATCGATCGGCCTGGCTTTTACTTCAGTCCCGGCGTCCTCACCGGCATCACCGAGAACTCACCGGCTTACCGGGAAGAGGTCTTCGGTCCGCTGGCATTGTTGTTCCGGGTTAGAGACATCGACGAGGCCATCCGGCTGGCCAACGATACCGAGTTTGGCCTCGGTGCCAGCGCCTGGACCCAGGTTCCGAAGGAGCGCGACCGGTTCGTGGCCGAGCTGGAGGCGGGTCTCGTCTTTATCAACGCCATGGTGGCGTCAGACCCGCGGCTTCCGTTCGGGGGGGTGAAGCAATCCGGCTACGGCAGGGAGCTGAGCCACTATGGAATCCGCGAGTTCGTCAATATCAAGACCGTCTGGGTCCAAGATAGCGCCCAGGGAGCCCCTTCAGGCCGCCTGAGCCAGTCCGAGTAGCCCCTGCCTGTGGGCTGCCTCACTGACGATGGCCCAAGCTGGCCTTTACACTTGTGTTACACTTCAGGAAGCTGCCTCGCATCCCACCTATTGGGAAAGGGACCGATGTACATCGACCCCACCACTGGAAGCCTCGTGCTCCAGTTCATTGCCGCCGGCGTCCTTTCTGTCCTCGCAATGGTCGCCCGAGTGCGCGAGGCAGTTAAGTCCTTCTTTAGAATGCTGGTTCCTCGCCGCCGTCGATGAGCTGGCAAGCCGTAGAGGGGTCGTTTCGGGATCCCAGCGGCTTCGTCTACACTCGAGACGGCACCCTCTTCCGCCAAGTCAATAGCGGCTTCCGCCAGACCTTTGAGGCGTTCCTCGCCTCGGGGCTTTGCGACGAGCTGGTGCGGGACGGATTCCTGGTGCCCCACGAACCGGTGGGTCTCGAGTATTCCGCGACGCCTGAG
>DATKJJ010000102.1:0-2624 GCA_035543695.1 Gemmatimonadales bacterium
TCCTGAACAGCAAGGTTCGCCTGGTGGCCCGGGTCGAACGACGATTCGAAATCGATCCGTCGGCCTCGGCCAAGGCGGTTCGGATTCGAAATGGGATCTTTAAGGGAGCTAAGGGCTAAGAGTCGGGTCGTGCCTGGCTCCCGGCTTCCTACGCATCGTCAACCCGGGTCAGCACCCCGCTCCACGAGTTGTCCCGCTGGTGCCCGCCCCGGAACTCGAAGTGGTCGTCAACCAGAATCCGCCGAGTAAATTCCCAGGTAGGCTGCTGGTGAAGCCGGTGTCGCAGCACCAGCGGCACCAGCTGGGCAGCAACGACCCACACATTCGCTTCCAGTCCGGGATAGAGGTGAGCCCATTCCGGCCGCAGCCGCGCTTCGCGCACCGCCATTGAAAACCACCAAGTAGTTAGCAACCGACTGCATCCTCGCAGCGGCAGCATAGGCGGTGCTATGGCCTATGTCACAGTTCAGCATCAAATCTTACATTCCAGCGCCATGCCGATCACAGAAATTGTCCTGACCAGTCTCGGTGACCTGATCGATAAGGTGACGCCAACCGAGCCAGATCCCCGAACCGGCCGCCATCGCGACAGCGGCGTGTATCGGGGAGACGGAGACGCCGGTTGGCCCCTGTTCACCAGTCTCGACAAGCTGGGCGGAGTCACCCCGCCCCACACCAAAGCGGATCTGGAGGAGCACATCCTCCGGAATTTCATTCGCTACTCCCGACCGTACCTCACCCAGCCGGCCAGCGACTGGGAGGTGCTGGTTGCGGCGCAACACCACGGGCTGCCCACTCGTCTGCTGGATTGGACCTACTCCCCCTTGGTCGCGGCCCACTTCGCCACGCTCAACAGCGAGCGTCGATCGGACCGGGTCATCTGGCGCCTGGATTGGAAACAGGTGCACCGCCGGTTCAACCTGCCGGAGCGCGCGTTTCTGATTCAGGACCTGGAGGGGACTCTGGGAGGAGACCGTTCGCTCACGCCCTGGGCCTTGTTCTCGGCCCGGGAGAAAGCCAAACCCTTTGCCTGCATGCTGGAGCCCCCGTCGCTCAATCCCCGGATTGTGGCGCAATCCGCCACCTTCACCCTCTGCTCCGATCAGCGGCAGTCGTTCGACTGCTTTCTGGAGCAGAACGGGCTGGGCTCAGCACTGACCAAATTCGTGATTCCAGCCCAGGAAACCGCTCGTTTCCGGGACCAGCTGGATCTGGTCGACGTAGACGAGCGGCGGCTGTTTCCTGATCTGGACGGTGTGGCGGCCGAAATGCGGCGGTACTACTCCTGAGGCAGGTCGGATACCGGGGCGTGGTCGCGGCCGGCCAGTCGAGCTTCTGCCCGGTCGTTGTCCCCGTGGGCCAGCAGAATTTCGAAGTCTTCCACCGGAGCGGCTATGTTCTTGAGCTGGACGAAGTCGCCGGCCGACCAACTGGAGGCGACGGGACGCTGGGGTAAGCGGATCTCCCACACGCTGCCGTCTTCCAGCACCACATAGCTCCCGCCATCCACGACCTCTTTCACATACAGGCCGTACGGCAGGGTCACGCTGTAGCACTTCCAACTGCAGCCCGGAAGCTGGGGGGCGACGTTCTGGGCCTGGGCGGCCGCACGATGCGGCAAGAACAACACGAGGCCCAGGAGTGGAACCAGGCGAAGCATCTTCACGGGACTACCCTCCAAAGGTGTGTAAAACAAGCTTACCGCCGATTTTGGGGTTCCGCAGTGGGGACGGTTACACTTCCGCCCCCTTCCCAGAATCGTGTTATGCCAATAGGTTAGTGGGCTGCGCTTACTCGGAACCGTCCAGAGGAGAAGCTGTCGTGAATCGTAGGGGACCCAAGGTCAAACTGGCCCGCCAGCTGGGCATTGCACTCACGCCCAAGGCGGCCAGAGTCATGGAGCGCCGCCCCAACCCGCCGGGGCAACACGGCGCCTCACCCCGCCGAAAAGTCAGCGGCTACAAGAAACAGCTGGTGGAGAAGCAGCGGCTCAGGGCTCAGTACAACGTGAGCGAGCGCCAGCTGCAAAACGCCTTTGCCCAGGCCATCCGGCAAACCGGTAACACGGGGGTTCGGCTGCTTCAGCTGCTCGAGCTCAGGCTGGACGCCGTGGTGCTGCGGGCCGGGTTCGTCCGGACCATCTACGCGGCCCGGCAAGCGGTCACCCACGGTCACGTCACCGTCAACGGCCGCAAAGTCGATCGGCCCTCCCGCCGGCTCAAGCCGGGTGACGTGGTGGCCCTCTCCCAGCGGAGCCGGGACATGGTCGCCTTCACCGCCCCGCTGGAAGTGGCCCGGCCGCCGGCCTATCTGGAGCTGGACAAGGACAACCGGCGGGTGCGGATCCGGGAAATCCCCGAGCGGGAGCAGATCCCGGTTCAGTGCGAGGCGTCCCTGGTTATCGAGTACTACTCGCGCTGACGTGTGAGGCGAGGGTGATAAAGGAAAGACCCTTCGGCAATGCCGGAGGGTCTTTTGATCGTAATAGCCTCAGAACGTCGCCCCGATCGAAAAGTGCAGATGCCAGCGCCGTGACGACGATGCCGGCGCTGATTCAATCGGAAGGCCACGCTGCAAAGCGTCGGCCACGTCCTGCGGGTCGCGGAGGTCGAGTGCTGAGGGGT
>DATKJJ010000103.1:0-2548 GCA_035543695.1 Gemmatimonadales bacterium
GAACGACTTCGAGAGCAACGGGTGGGCGGTACTGGTGATGGCCGACGCCGTCGAGACCGGTTTCCAGGACAATCGGTTTTCGGGAAACGCGTTCGACGTGGGGACCAACAGCGTCAACTCGGCGACCCGGTTCTCCGGGAACTACTGGGACCGCTATTCCGGGTATGACCTCGATCGGGATGGGACCGGCGACGTACCCTTCGCCCCGGTGCGGCTCTTCGGACTGGTAGTTCAGCAGCATCCTCCGGCGCTGATCCTGCTGAACAGTTTCTTCACCAGGCTTCTCGACCTGGCGGAACGCGCTCTACCAGTGCTGACACCCGCAGCGACAATAGACAGTCTGCCCAGGATGGCGTGGACGCGGGAGGCAGCGCCATGACCAGTCCGGCAGTTGAGGCAGTAGGCCTCAGCAAGCGTTTCGGAACCCGCGAGGTGCTGAAGGGAATCGACCTTCGCATCGCGCCGGGCCGGGTCACCGGATTGGTCGGCCCCAACGCCGCAGGGAAAACCACCCTCATCAAGATCGTTCTTGGCCTGGTTAGGGCTGATCTGGGTCGCCTCGCCGTGTATGGTGAAACGGTCAACGGCAAGGTGGACTACAGGAGAGCGATCGGGTACATGCCACAGGCGGCGAAGTTCCCCGAGAACCTGACCGGTCGCGAAGTCCTCCGCATGTTGCGGGACTTAAGAGGTGCCGACGGCAACCTGGACGAAGAACTCATCGAGCAGTTCCGGCTGGAGCCTGAACTCGACAAGCCGATTCGGACCCTCTCCGGAGGTACCCGGCAGAAACTCAGCGCCGCTACCACGTTCTTGTTCCGTCCTTCTCTGCTGATCCTCGACGAGCCGACGGCGGGGCTTGATCCGGTGGCCAGCGGAATCTTCAAGGACAAGGTTCGCCGCGCGAGAGACGCCGGAGCGACGGTCCTGCTGGTGTCCCACACCTTGAGCGAGCTGGAAGAGCTGGCCGATGACATCGTGTTCCTGCTCGAGGGTCGAGTCCGGTTTCATGGGCCACTGGCGAGCCTGATCGAACTGACCGGGCTGGCCAACCTGGAGCGTGCGGTGGCCAGCTTGATGCGGGAGAACGCTGCATGAACACCGCCGCAAAGGTGGTTCGCTTCCAGCTTCACGACTTGATCCGCAATCGCTGGCTGCTCGGTTATACTGTCGTGCTGTTAGGCCTGACGTCGGCCCTCCTCTGGCTGGGCGGCGGCGGCGAGCGCGCCATCGTCAGCCTGCTCGATGTGGTACTGATCCTGGTGCCGCTTGCCAGCGTCATGTTCGGGACGCTGTATCTCTACAACGCCCGCGAGTTCATCGAGCTGCTGCTGGCTCAGCCGGTGGGGCGTCCCGCCATGTTCGCCGGACTCTACGTGGGTCTCACCGCTCCGCTGGCCTGCGGTTTCGGACTCGGCATCGGCCTACCGCTCCTGGTCAGTTCGGCCACGGTTTCCATCCCGGCCCGGGCGCTCATCATCCTGCTGGCGACGGGGATTCTGCTCACGCTGATCTTCACCGCGATCGCGTTCCTGCTGGCCCTCCGCTTCGAGGATCGGGCCCGGGGGCTCGGGGCGGCGCTGGCCGTGTGGTTGGGCTTCGCAGTTTTGTACGATGGGTTGGTGCTGCTGGTCGTCCTCGCCTTCGGGGACTATCCCCTGGAGTCGCCGCTCCTCGCCCTGACGGTGCTGAATCCGGTGGACCTGGGCCGAGTGCTCCTGTTACTGCAGTTCGACATCGCCGCGTTGATGGGTTACACCGGAGCGGTGTTCCAGCGCTTCTTCGGCGATGCGCTGGGCATGGCAACCGCCACGGTGGCCCTCCTCATCTGGGTCGGACTGCCGCTCACGATCGGCCTGCGCTGGTTCCGGCGGCGCGACTTTTAGTCCAGTTCTCTGCTCGCGGGTTTCTTCCTGCGACAATCGGTTGGCTTCCTCCCGCTCTACGCAAGACTGATCCGTCCGATGGCCCCACCCCGCCTTCACCCAAGGGCAATGGCGAACTGAGCCGTTCCGGTTCAACTTGAACAACCTCGTGTAGACCCGATCGGGAGCGACCGAAGGCCTATCGTGACGGACATCCGCCATTTGCTTCGGCCCGCCACCGAGGCCCCGTGAGCGAGTTTGCTCAGTTCGCCCTGATCACCTTCACCTCGGTCCTCTTCATCGTGGACCCGGTGGCGGCGGTGCCGTCGTATCTCGTCGTCACTCGCGACGAGACAGCAGTGCAACGACAGCGGACGGCGCTCCGCGCTTGTATCGCGATGGCGATCCTGCTGGTGGTGTTCGCCGCGGGCGGACGGTTGATCTTCAAGGCCTTTGGAATCACGTTGCCCGCATTCCGAATCGCCGGCGGCCTCATTCTGTGGTTTGTGGCGTTCGACATGTTGCGGGGGCAGCGCAGCACGCAGGAGGGGCGCGAGGAGCTGGCGGAGGGGGAGGCCAAGGAGGACGTGGCGCTGACACCGCTCGCCATTCCGATTCTGGCCGGCCCGGGAGCCATCTCGACGGTGATGGTACTCGCGGGCCAGGCTCAAGACCTCGCGCAT
>DATKJJ010000104.1:0-5044 GCA_035543695.1 Gemmatimonadales bacterium
CGCACGTTCCACCTTGCAGAGATACGGGGAACGGCGCGAACGCACCAGGGCCTCCAGTTTGCGCTGCCGATTGGTGCACATAATCTCGATTTGGAGGTCGCGGCAGCATGCCGCCCCCCGCAGGTTGTCGGCCGTCCGACAGGCGGCAAGAGCGCAGGGATTACCACTGGCCAGGACGGGAAGCCGGCGGGCAGCGGCGGGCAGGTGGCGAACCTTCTCCCGCCGATTCTCCACCACCACGAAACGATCACCCGTCAATTGACGGGGTTGGCTCGGCTTAGAGGGGCCGCGTGGGTTCGGTCCCGTAAAGCCATGCGCCGCGCAGCGGGCGCTGTTGCCGGCGGCTTGCAGGTAGCGGCAGGGAACGTGGAGCATTGCGTCCACGTATAACTCCCCCTCATCCTCCCACAGGTCGTAGAAGGTGATGCGCTGGGTATGCCCGATCAGCCAGGTGGCTTCATGATCGAGTGAGTGGTTTCCCTCTTCCAGCGCACCGACCCGCAGGATGACAGGGACCCCCCGGCACTGGGACCCCAGACTGCGGCAGGGTGGGGGAAGATTGGCGCTGCGAAGCGGCAGGGTTGGAAGGGCGAGAGCCATGTAAAAAGCTATCCTGACCCTCTTCCGTTTGCACCGCCCCCGCTTATAGTGAATGGGTTCACAAAGTCGATTTACTCAATGTTTCGGAGGCGGAGCGGCAAACATGCGGATTACTTCGATGGTGGCAGGGCTGACTTTGGTCTTGGCGGCCTGCGGCGGCGAAAAGAAGACCGAAGATCAGGGGACGACGGCGGCTCCCGAGCAGCAGTCTGCTCCGGCGGACAGCTCGGCAGCACCGGCAGCCAATGCCCCGGCAGCCAATGCTCCGGCCGGCACGGGAAAGACCCACGACGTCAACATGGTACTCGAGGGATCGTCCTACAAGTTCGATCCAGCAACCCTGACGATCAAGGCGGGCGACGTCGTTCGCTACCACAACAAGAGCGGTGGTCCCCACAACGTCTCTTTCTGGCCCGACAGTATCCCCAGCGGTGCCTCGGCTGCGCTCACCAAGAACATGCCTAATCAGATGGCTCCCCTGCAGAGTCCCCTCGAGACCGAGCAGGATGCCGTGTACGAAGTCAGCTTTGCCGGTGCGCCCAAGGGCGAGTATAAGTTCTACTGCCTGCCGCACCTGGCCATGGGTATGAAGGGCAAGCTGACGGTTCAGTAAGAAGCCTCAGCGCTCGAAGGCATAAGCCGCCACGGCCCTCTGGTTCAATCGAACCGGAGGGTCGCTGGTTTATGGAGGACGGCTGCCGTTATGACGGCGCCCAGCACCAGACCCGCCAGAGCGTCGACTCCGTAATGCATCTGGCAGTACACCACTCCGACTGTCAGCAGCAGCGTAGGCACCGCGAGCAGCACCCCCAGTTTTCGTGAGGCGCGGCCGGCGGAGAGAGTCGCCGCCAGGGAAGCCGCTACATGAGACGACGGAAACGCCGCTCCATAGGAGCTCCCCTTGGCCAGAGCGTCATAGACCAGTCGAGCAGGTGGGTTGTCGGTGAACCAGGCGGCGGGGCGGGGGAACATGTAGTAAGGCCCTGCCACAGGAAAGAATATGAAGATGAGGTAGCTGAGCACGAAGGTGGTCATCACCACCAGCACGAATCGGCGGACCGCCGGGAGATCTCCCTTCCAGGCGTAGTACAGCGCGGGAGCGGAAATGATGACGTAGTACGACAGGTACGCGGTGTGCAGCACGGCCGACCAGAAGCGGCTGGGTGCCCGCTGCCACCATTCCCGACTCACCTGCATTCCGAACACCAGTAGCTCCCAGTGCTGCACCAGCCGATCGTGCACCACGACTGAGGGAGCATTGAGGATATCGAGCTCGCTGTAAAGCGCCGGGAGCAGAAACAAGGGGTATAACTCGCGGAAGCTTTTCCCGACGACGCCCTGCCCCGGCCGGGTCAAGAAAACCAGGAACAGCACAAACAGGCCGTGTGCCACCAGCAGCCACCAGCATTCGGGCTGGGTCGATACGCGAAGAGCGGCGACAACGGAAACGATTCCCAGATACGCCAGCAGCAACCAGTCTATGGCTCGCAGTGAGGTGGGTGAAGGGACAGTCTCGGCTACAGTCATCGGTGGAGCTAAAGCCATCCAGCCTTTCGGTACCAGTGGTAGGTGTCGGCCATTCCGGCCTGAAGGTCATACCCGGGCTGCCACCCGGTGTCGCTGATCAACGGTGTCGGGTCTCCGGTCCACGCAGCCTGAAAGAACTCATTGGCCTTGTCGGCGGTGAGGATGGTGGTTTGACCGGTGAGCCGGGCCGTTGCCTCAGTGACTGAGAGTAGCGCCCGTCCGAGCATCGGGGGGACCTTCAACGTTCGAACCGAGCGCTTCATCGTGCGGCCGATCACGCGAGCAAACTCCTCGCTGGTGAAAATCTCGGGGTGGCAGGCCACGTAGGTCTTGCCCGTTGGAGCCTCCGAAGCCAGAACCAAGGCATTCGCGAGATCGGCCGCGTGAATCGCGGAGAGCTCCTGGGTGCCATCGCCGAAGAGCGGGGCGATGCCATATCGCACCAGCCGGAACACCTTGAGCACCTCTCGATCCCTCGGTCCATAGACCATGGGCGGTCGGACAATCGACCACTGCAGCCGGCTGGATCGGACTACCTCTTCGCTGGCCAACTTGCTTTTGCCATAGGAGGTCACCGGCCGGGGAGGCTCGCTCCCGTCCAGGGCCAATCCCCGGGGCGACGGGCCGCCGGCTGCCAGCGAGGAGACGAGGACGAAGTTTCGAGTCCCGGCCGATTCAGCTGCCGCAACGACGTGCTTGGTGCCGTCCCGATTGGCCCGAAGGAATTCCGCCTCGTTCCGGGCCGCCACCACGCCGGCCACATGATACACAACATCCTGGTCTCGCGCGGCCTGCAGGAGGGCTGTTTCATCGTGCAGATGTCCGGCGACGACCCGGATGCCCTGGGAGGTGAGGCTTGCCGCTTTTTCGGCCGATCGGGCAAGCGCGGTAACCGTGGCTCCGCGGCGTTGCAGAGCATCCACCAGATGACTTCCCACGAAGCCAGTGGCGCCGGTCACCAGCGCTCTCATAACTGCCGGTCGTAAAGCCGGTACGTCTTGTACACCCTGAAGGTCATCTTTTCCAACCCGGCGTTCATGGCTGGGTTGTCTTCCAGGATCCAGCCGGCCTCCCCCCAGTAGATCCCCCGCTCTCCCGATTTGGTCCAGATCCAGTGATACAGCACGGCATCGATTCCCTTGCCTTGCTGGGCGGGAACCACGCCGAGCAGAAGAATTCGCGCCCGCCGGATACGCTTCATCTTGAGGGCCCAGAGCAACCGCAAGATCATCGGAAACAGCCGGCCCGAGCGGTTGTTGCGGAAGACCACATTGAGATCGGGCAGCGCGATCCCGAAGCCAATGAGCTTGCCGTCCTTGTAGGCCATCGGCACCAGCTCGGGGATGACCACGGGCTTGAACTGCTCGGCGAGGTGGTCGATCTCGTGGTCGGTCATTGGAACGAAGCCCCAGTTCTTCTCCCAGGCGGCGTTGTACAGTTCCTTGATCCGCTCCACCTCTCCTGCGAAGTCCTTCATATTCAGCGGCCGCAGGGTAATGCCATGCCGCTGCCGGATCAGCTCGGTAGCCCGGGTGAGCCGCTCCGGCACCGGCACGTAGCCTTCCATGCTGCCACCCTGGTACACCCAGAGGTCCTTGGCCTTGGTGAAGCCCGCCTGCTCCAGCAGCCGGATGTAATAGCGGGGATTGTGGGGCATCATCAGGGTAGGCGGGGTCTCGAACCCATCCACCAGCAGACCGCATTCGTCGTTCACCGAGAACGATGCCGGTCCCCGAATCACATCATGGCCTCGGGCGCGGCACCAGTCGGCCGCGGTATTGAGGAGCGCGTTGGAAACATCCTGGTCATCGATGCACTCGAAGAACCCGAAGAAGCCCACTCGGTCGTCATGGGTCTCGTTGTGCAAACGATTACTGATGGCCGCAATGCGACCCACGACCTCATCGCCCTCCAGCGCAATGAAGTACTCGGCCTCGGCGTGCTCGAAGAAGGGATTCTTGGTGCGGGAGAGCAGTGTCACCACGTCCCGACGCAACGGCGGGACCCAGAGAGGGTCCCGCGCATGCAGCCGATACGGCAGATCGATGAACCGACGAAGATCTTGCCCTTCGCGCGCCGCTTGGACGCGAAGGCGATCGGTCAAATGACCCCCAGGTCCCTGCCGATCACCGCGAACTGCTCCAGGGCAAAGTCGATCTGCTCGAACGTGTGGGTTGCCATGAGACTGGTCCGCAACCGGCATTGCGACGGGGGCACCGCGGGAGGCGCCACCGGATTGGTGAATACGCCCGCATCGAACAGCCGGCGCCACATGAGGAAGGTCTTCTCCAGCGGGCCGATCAGAACCGGGACGATCGGCGTCGCGGTGGGGCCAATGTCGAAGCCGAGCTGCCGGAACCCGTTCTGCAGGCGTCGGGTGTTGGCCCACAGTCGATCGCGCCGATCGGGCTCACGCTGGAGCACCTCGAGCGCGGCGAGGACCCCGGCGGTATTGGCGGGAGGCAGCGATGCGGTGAAGATCAGCGGGCGGCTGTGGTGGCGAAGATAGTGCACCACGCTGTCCGATGCGGCGACGAAGCCGCCGATCGAAGCCAGCGACTTGGAGAACGTTCCCGCGATGATATCCACTTCCTCGGTCATTCCGAAGTGTGCCGCGGTGCCATCGCCGTTGGGGCCGAGCACGCCAAGCGCGTGGGCATCGTCCAGCGCCAGCGCCGCCCCATGCTTCCGGGCAATCCGCGACAGCGCCGGGACGTCGGCGATGTTGCCCTCCATGGAGTAAACCCCGTCCACGACGATCATGGCACCACGTCCGGTCCCGTTCCGCTCGATCCGGCGCTCGAGGTTGGCCAGATCGCCGTGATTGAATCGCTCCGTCTCGCCATACGAGAGCTTGGCACCATCCACAATGGAGGCGTGATCGAGCTTGTCGAGATAGACCACGTCGCCCCGTCCC
>DATKJJ010000105.1:0-5397 GCA_035543695.1 Gemmatimonadales bacterium
GAGTCCCGCCATCAGCGCGATGCTTCGAGTCATGTGCTCCTCCGACGTGAACGTTGCGAGTGGGTGTGGCACCGTTGACGGCGGAGAAGATGCGAAAGAGAAGCTAGTGCGGCGCGGGTCGGCTGACCTGGGTCGAATGACCCATGGCCTTGGCTGGGTTTCAGACCTCAATAGGGCCGCGTCTAGGCGGTGCCGGTCCCACCGCGGGTCCTGGGACGCACGATGATGGTAGAGAGCATGGTGGCAATGAGGGACCGCTGACCGGACCCGGTGGTGAAGACGTCGGCCTGGCAGACGGTGAGCGTTCGTCCTTGACGCAGCACTCGGCCGCAGGCCAGAAATCCCGCACCCCGGGCCGGGGCCAGCAGATTGATCTTGAACTCCACGGCCAGCACGTCGGTATCGGGCGGAGCCATGGTGTATGCGGCGTAGCCGTTGGCCGAGTCAGCCACGCTGGCAATGGCGCCGGCGTGCATGAACCCATTCTGCTGACAGAATTCCTCACCGAACGGAAATGCCAGATGCACTTCGCCGGGGGCAATGAAGACGATTTCGGCGCCGAGAGTGGCCATATGACTCTGACGACTGAAGCTCTCGCGCACCCGGGCTTCGGCAGCGGAATCGATGGATTTCATTGGCTGCTACCGCGTGCCCGCGGCCTGCCGGAGGAGTGCCGCAAAGGACCGTGCATCGATTCCGGAGGGTTTATGGACTTTGGTATGGCGCACGTACTTGCCTTTACCCTCGAGCAAGCCCTTCGGGTCCTTCAAGGTTGATCCTCTGAAGAAACCGAATTGCACGTAGTCCGGGGCGGAGTACACGTATGCGACAGGACCCTTGCTGCCGATCCAGCATCCGTTTCCCCACTTCACCGACTCGCTGAGCCCGGGCTCGACCCGCTTCACCAGGCGCCGCAGCCCGCGAATGATCGCCTGATTGCTGCGACTCTGGTCTTTCAGGTACTCGTCGAAGCTGCCATAGGTCTTCATTTTCATTGTGCTAGAGCCACCGGCGCACCGAAGCCTTGTAAGGGGGATACTCCGAGGGAAAGCGTGCCTCCAGGTACCTCTCCTCTTTGGGGATCACGACCAGCGACATGACGGCCACAGCGACAAGGAGGGTGATGACCAACCACACGCTGTTTACCCAAAGGGCGATTCCGAGCTGGAGCAGCGAGAAAGCCAGGTAGATCGGGTTCCGGCTGAAACGATATGGTCCCCTCCGCACAATGGCGGTGGTGGGTTGATTGCCCGGCACCGGCGTGCCCGCTGCTTTGAAGGTCCGCACGGCGGATACGAACAGGCCGACCGCCAACAGGATGACCGGAAGACCCAGGCCGGCACCAAAACGGCGGGGCAAAAGCGATATCGGCCAGACCAGATGCAGGATCAGGCCCAGCGTGATCGAGCCCAGATATACCAAAGGCGGACGGACGGCGCCCTGGTTCGCGGCCTCGGGGACCGGGCTGACTGGGTTCGGGTTCGCTGGAGAATCAGGTGTCACGTTGCCTCGTCTTCCGGCACCCGCACGACAGGTAACTCGAGTCCCCAGAAGATGGCGGCCAGTCGCAGCCCGGCAATGGTACCCATGCCGGCCAGCGCCGCCGTCTCCCTGGCGACTCCACGTCCCTCCAGCAGCAGGTACAGCCCGGCTCCGACGATCGCGACCGTGGCATACAGTCGGCCCGGGCGAAAGATGAGCGGGATCTCGCCCAGGAGAACGTCCCGAAGCACCCCTCCGGCAACGCCGGTCATTGTCCCCATGAGCAGGGCGATAAGATCCGCGTGTCCCGCCTGCTGCGCGATCTCCACCCCGCCGATGGTGAAGAACGCCAGGCCCAGGGCGTCGGCGATCAGAAGAGCGCGGCGGGATGCAGCCCAGAACCGCACATATCCCAGCGTCACGGCCGTCGCCGCCAGAATGACCCACAGGTACGCGGTGTTGGCGATCCAGAAGATCGGATGGCGGTCGAGCAGAAGGTCGCGCAGGGTCCCCCCGCCAATCGCGGTCACCACCGCGATCACCGCGACGCCGAGCAGATCCAGACCCTTGCGTCCGGCGGCCAGCACGCCGCTGACGGCGAATACGGCGACTCCCATGAGGTCAAGAACGTAGCGCATGAACCTCCACCTCTGGCCTGGCGCTGGGCAACATGGTAGGATGGGAGCCCTTGGCAGCCTCCGTCTGCCGACCTTGTCCGGAGGACCTCATGGCACCCATCAACGAGCTGGACCGGTTTCGCCGGGTCTGGGAGATGGAGGCCCAGCTCACGACGAAGCTCCTCGAATCACTCCCAACCGATCAATATGACTTCCGTCCCGATCGCGGCGGCCGTTCCTTGGGTGAGATGGCGTGGCACCTGGCGGAGATCGAGGGCTATATCAGCTACGGCATCGTGAACGGTGCGGTCACCTTCCAGCAAGCGCCGCCGAATATGCAGCGTCCGCGCGAGGTGCGGCTGCTGGCGCCGGGCTATCAGAGGGTGCACGCCGATTCAGAGACGCGACTCGTCAAGCTTGCCGAGGCGGATCTCGACCGGGAAATAGCCTTCGCCCACCGGCAGATGACGATTCGCGACATCCTCTGGGGCGCGATCCTCATGCACCTCGTCCACCACCGCGGGCAGCTCTCGCTGATGTGCCGGATGGCGGGTGGTACACCGCCAGGAATCTACGGCCCGAACCGCGAGGAGATGGCAGCGATGCAGGAAAGGATGCAAGCGGCCAAAGTGTAAAATGACAGTTTGGTGCTGGGCCAGAACGCCTTCGCCAGCCGAAGGGTGTCGTTGAACTGCAACCCCTGCAGGTAATCGGTGACCACCGCCGCCGCGGCGCTACTGTCGCTCACCTGAGCCGTCTGCGCCTGGACGGCCGCTGCGGCACCCGTAGCAAACAAGAGCGTGAGGGCACTCGAGCTTCGTCTCATCGCTGCCCTCCCCTCGTCGATACGTGAGGGCTCCGCCGCCGCATTGCGGCTTCGGCCTTACCTCCGAGCCCGACCCGCTGCACCAGGCGCTCGAACCTGGGATCCCCCCGGAGAAAATCGTAAGCTGGACTGACCTTCAGCGTGGTCATCTCGCCTGAGCGCTCCGCATACGCCTTCTCCAGCCACGCCAAAGTCTGCGCCGTGTCCCGCACGCCGGCATAGCTCCAGGCGAAGACGCGGGCCTGGAGCGGCTCCCGCTCGCTGAGCCGCACCAGCTGCTGAATGGCGTGCCGTGCCTCGGCTGTCCGGCCCGCCCGGCCGTACACGTAGGCCAGGGCCGACCAGTGAATCGGCGGCGCGACCTGCGGCTGCCACCGCGCCTCCTCGGCGAGGGCCTGATCGAACATCCCGTGGTCGGCGTAGACCGCGATGAGGAGGTGGGCGCGAGACAGCGTCGGATCCATGGCCCGGACCGACCGCAAGCGGGCGATCGCCTGGTCGTACCGCCGGGCAAAGTAGAGGATTGCGCCGTTGTCGGCCGCGATGATGAGCGAGAGCGGATCGAGCAGCCGGGCCCGCTCGCTCTCTTGCAGCGCCTCGTCGAATCGTCCCCGCCACATGAGGTGCTCGGCGTACCAGTGGTGGGCCGTGGCGTAACTGGGATTGAGGGCGATCGCCTGGCGGAAGTGGCGCTCGGCCTCCTCCCAGTTCCAGTCGTGGTTCTGGATGATCAGAGCCAGGGCGGTATGGGCTTCGGCCAGTGAGGGATCCAGGGCGAGCGCCTGGACGGCGGAGGAGCGGGCCCGGGCCACGAGCTGCTGGGGCGGCCCGATCGAGTAGACCGCCCCGAGAACCTCCGCTTGAGCTAGCGCGGCCCAGGCGCGGGCGAATCCGGAATCGCGCTGGACGGCCTGCTCGAAGAACGAGGCGGCCGACCTGATGTCGTCGTCGGTCCGCTTGTTGAGCAAGTACTGTCCCCGCAGGTAGAGATCGTAGGCATCGGACGCCGGCGCCGGCCCCGCCGCAGCACTTCGGCTCGGGGCGCGTGTTCCGAGGCTCGACTGGATCGCATCGGTGATCTCCCGGGCGATCTCGTCCTGCAGGGTCAGCAGGCCACTCAACTGCCGGTCGTACTGGTGGGCCCAGAGCCGGGCGTGGTCCCGGGCCCGCACCAGCTCGGCGGTCACCCGGACGCTGCTCGCGTCCCGCCGCACGCTGCCCAGAAGCAGGTACTGGGCGCCCAGCTCGCGCCCGATCCGCTCCGGCGGTTCCTGAGTGTGCTTGAAGTGCATCACCGACGCCCGGGCAATCACACCCAGCCCCGCAGGGTCTCGGCTCCCGACCTGGGTGATCATCTCCTCGGTGAGCCCGTCGCTGAAGTACTCCTGCCCCTCGTCGCCGGTGAGATTCTGAAACGGCAGGACCGCCAGCATGACCCGGGCCCTGGGGTGGTCCGGTTTCCGCTCACGGGACCAGAGGATCGCGCCAAGGATGAGCGGCAGGGCCAGGGCGGTCACGAGCCGCAAGGTGCTGCGCGATCGGGGGCGTGCCAGGGCTGACGCCGGGGCCGGAACAGGCGGCGCTCCTTGGGGCTCCTTGGCCGGCGGATCAGCCGGACCGAGGATCGGGGCCACGAAGCGATACCCTCTGCCGGTAATGGTCTGAATGAAACGGGGTTGCTCGGGATCGTCCTTGAGGACCTGGCGGATCTTGCGGACGGCGCCGTTGATGCTGTTGTCCACGTCGAGAAAGGTGCCCTTCCCCCAGATCCGCTCGGCGATTTGCTCCCGGCTGACCAGCTGCCCCGGCCGCTCGGTCAGGAACAGGAGAATCTCCAGGGGGATCCGCTCCAGCTTGAGCAGCCGGCCCGCGCGCCGGAGCTGATAAGCCGAGCGATCCAGCTCCAGCTCATCGCCAAAGCGAATGATCGGGGGGACGCCTGCCGGATCGGACGACACTGGGGATCCTTAGACGATGGTGGGCGGCCTGCTTCAGCAAAATTAAGACTTCCAACAGACGTCCGCTATTGCTCCGGTCTCCAGCCCGCTATAGGAATAGCTCTCCGCCACTCTCCCGCACAGCTGGAAAAAATGAGGGATCGATGAAGACCCACGGAGTGTCCCTGGCCACCCTGGCCGCGGCTGCCCTGCTACTCGCCTGCGAGCCCGACCAGGCCCCCTTTTCGCCCAGCGAGGGGCTGGACGCAGCGGCCCGGGCAACCTTCGAGATCTTCTTGTCGCCCAACGCCTCCGGACGTCTGGGCACCGTCAGTACCGCCGGCACGATCGATCAGGGCAACGCGTTCTTCCGGAGCTTTGGCACCAACGGGCGGAGTTGCGGGAGCTGCCACTTTCAGGCCAACGCATTCGGGCTGAGCGCCGAAGCGGCCCGGGCCGTGTTCGCAGCCACCGGCGGCACCGATCCCCTGTTCGCCCCGGTGGATGGGGCCAACTGTCCGTCCGTCACCGCCGC
>DATKJJ010000106.1:0-3467 GCA_035543695.1 Gemmatimonadales bacterium
ATCGTCGCAACCACGGTCCTGTATACCCTGCACCTCGTGACGGATCATCGGGTGCCGCCGACCTCCCAGGTCTGGACCATCTACATCTATCCCTATTGGCATCTCTGGTTCGTGCAGGCGCTGCTGCTGGTGTTCGTCGCGGTGATCACGTTCGAGATCCTTGGCGCCCTATCGACGTTCCGCCAATTCCTGTACGTGTTTGCGCTGTCCCTGGTGCTCTACTCCGGCGGGCTGTTCGAGGGGCACGAGGCCTTCGGCCTCAACAACGCCACGTACCTTCTGCCGTTCTTCCTGGCCGGTCTCGCCGCACACCGCTACCGCGGTGTCCTGCAAACCAGGCAGGCATTGACACTGACGCTGGGGTGCCTCATCGCGGCTCAGGGTTGGCATAGCTACTTCGTCCTGACCCGGACCCTCGCCCCGATCGATCCGGTGGCGCATCGGTCCATCTTGAATCTGCTGATTGGGATGTCGGCCAGCCTGAGCGCCTTGCAGCTGCTGCCGCGGATGCGGCTGATGGAACACATCGGAGGGTCCTCCTACACCATCTACCTCTACCATCCTGTCTTTGTCGCCGCGGCGCTCACCGGCATCGGGAGCCGGTTTCCGCTTCCCACCAGCCTCCTGTTCGTCGGGGCCGGCGCGGTCGGGATCGTGGGACCGATACTGCTGGAGCAGGCTGCCGCCCGGGTGCCACTGGGACGGCTTGTGCTCGAGGGGAGTACGGCGGGAATGGCACCGCGGCCTAATCGGGTGCCGTCAGTGCCGGGAGAAATAAAACCTGCAGCCTGAGGGCTACCCCGTAGGACGGGCTGTCCGTCGCCGCAACTGCCACCTCACGCCGAGATGCGCCAGCCCGGCCAGGGCGGCTCCTATCGCGACTCCGCCGACCAGCACCACCACCAGCGCGACCCCTCGGTCCAGGCTGCGGAGCCGGCTGGCGAGCTGATCGGGTATATCGGGCAGAAGGCCGAGCCACACCAGCAGACCCAGGCCCGCACCGGCCAGAATGGCGGTGAGATAGATCCGCGGCCAGTTCGGCGATTCATCGTCCATGGACATTGATCAGCGTATCCGCCGCTCCTCCTGAGGTCCGGTCTCGGCGCCGATCGCACTGATCCGATCCTGCAGCGCCAGCCGCTGCAGCTTTTCCACCGGCAACGCCAGTAAGAGGTCGATGCGGCGGGAGATGAGCTGCAACGTCTTCCTAAATGCCCGGCGCCTGGTCTCATCGTCGCCCGCCACACTGGCCGGGTCCTCCATTCCCCAGTGAGCCAGGGCGGGCTGCCCCGGAAAGATGGGACAGGCTTCGCGCGCGTTGTCGCACACCGTGATCACGATGTCCCAATTTTCCGATCCGAGGGCGTCTATCCCTCGCGGTGGCCGCCCCTGCCATTCGATTCCTGCTTCGCGCAATGCCTCGATTGCAAAGGGATTCACCCCTGCTGCCGGCTGGGAGCCCGCGCTTTCGGCGGCGAATCGGCCGGCTCCCTTCCGGTTCAGCACGGCCTCGGCCATCTGGCTCCGGGCCGAGTTACCGGTGCAGAGGATCAACACGCGAAGCGGACGGTTCGCGGTCACCTGGTTCGCAGCCTCATGCTGGTCAATATTTAGTCAATAAGATTTGATGCAATATCGTCGCGCTGATCGTTGCAGAGTTGAGACACGGCTCGCGTTCGACCGTGCTGGACAAAGGGCGTGACGCTAACCTCTTGAGCCGCTATAAAACGTATGCACTCGACCCCGGTCGCAATCTCATAGTGCTGCTGACCACCAGTTTTTGATCGGCATTACCGAACCTCGACGGACAGCGCGTGGCGGAACAGGTTCGCCGGATCGTAGCGCGCCTTTACGGCCTGAAGTCGGGGGTAGTTGTCTTTGTAGTACAGGGTGGACCAGGGAACGCCCGAAGTATTGAGCGCCGGATCGGCCAGATCGGTGTCGGGATGATTGATGAATGCGCCATCGTAGCGCTCGCCCGGAACCGGCACGCCGCCGGTTTCGGCGAACAGCTCCCGGTAGAACGTCCGCGCCCACTTCAGGTTCTGCTCCTCATCCTTCCGATCTACCCAACCGGTGCTGCAGGCCAAGTCCAGGATCGAGCCCCGATGGGCCGACGCGGTCGCATCGGGGGCTATAGTATTGATCCGTCCCCCGTAGGTGGCCAGGCCCAGCATGCCGCCCATCGCGTCGAAGTCGCTCCGGGTCAGGAAATCGTACGCGAGCTCGATCTGTTGGTCGGTGAGCCGCTTCCGGAGCAAGGCATCCTTGACCTTCACACTCGCCCCGCCCGGCGGCGCGGCGAAGAGGTCGGGGAGCGGGTTCAGCGCAAAGTCGAGCCAGGACATGGCCGCGCTGACCTGAGTCGCCGGCTCGTTGACTCCATTACACAGCGCCGCCAGGTGCTCGCGCCACTGACGTTCGGCGTCTGAGTCGGTGCTCACTCCGCGGTAGATGATCTTGCCGAACTGCTGGCGATGGATCTCGAACAGGGTCCAGAGCGACGAATTGGGCGAGCCCGACTGACTGTTGCGCTCGCACCAGGTTCCGTGGTTCTGAAGCAGTCTCAGAAAGCTGGGGCGGTCCACGTCGCTCCAGCTCCATTCGGCCCTGAAGGTCGTGACTTTCTCGGGCGCCCGGGGCAAGAGGGTCTGGGGGTTCTCTCCGCTGGAGTCCGGCGAGCGAAACCAGAAGCGGGTCACCACCCCGAAGTTGCCGCCGCCACCGCCGGTGTGGGCCCACCATAGCTCGCGATTGGGATCCGATGCTTCGGGGGTAGCAACGACGCTCCCGGCCGATCCGTGCAGATCGACGGTGACCACCTCCACCGCGTGGAGGTAATCGGCTGCCAGGCCGAGCTGGCGGCAGAGGAAGCCGAATGCGCCGCCGGCAACGTGGCCGCCCATGCCAATGGCGGGGTACTCGCCCAGCGGCAGCACCGTTCCCCACTTCCGGTACAGCGCTTCGAAGGTGTCCCCCACAGTGGCCCCGGCCTCGACCGCCACCGCGCCCATTCCAGGGTCGTGGTACACCCGCTTCATCGGCGAGAGGTCGAGGATCACCCGCACCTCGGGATCGGAGACGAACCCCTCGAGGCAGTGTCCGCCGCTGGTCACGACGAGACGGCGCCCCTCCTTCACTGCCTCTTCCACCGCGGCGATCACTTCATCGGTCGAGCCGGCCCGCTGGATGTAGTCGGGCCGGGCGCTGAACCGCTTGTTGAAGCGCTTCTCGAGGACTGCGGCGTAATCCGGGTCGTTGGGGAACAGCCTGGAGGGCTGCGCCAAGATCTGTCTCAATTGCTCCCGGTCCTGCTTTTCAGTGCCAGCCTGATCTGCGTCAGATGATGCTCATTGTGCGAGGCAACCTTGTCGAACTCATCCTTGAGTGTTCGCACCCCGGTGACGCTGTGGACAAACTCGAGGTGTCCCTTCTCGTCGTAATACCTGCCGGCGTAGTAGATGATA
>DATKJJ010000107.1:0-3403 GCA_035543695.1 Gemmatimonadales bacterium
CGCTCGGCCCAGCGGGCCTGCCACTTCTCCTCCACCACGTCGGGCTGGTAGGAGCCCTCGTGGGTCGCTTCGGGATTCTGCTTCACTCGACTCTCGGTCGTCTTCATGACTGGATGGTAACAGGGTCGGTAAATCTATTCCCAACGCCAGCTTACTGCCATGCAGCCGGGTGAAGCGGAAGGGCCGATCAACCGATACTCCGGAGCATGGCATCCTCCCGCAACGACTTCATCTTCCGGCTGCACCTGATCGGCTTTGCCTCCGCCGCAGTCCTCGCCATCGTTGGAGCCGGGGTGCTGCTGGCCGCCTGCCCCATCGGCGAAGGTCTTTCCCTCTACCATCCGATCGTCTGGGGCACCGCGGCCATCCTGATCTGCGGCATAGCGATAGAGCAGGCGCTGATGCGGCTGCTGCTGACCAAAGTGCTCAAGCCCACGGGCAAGGTTGCCGTGGTCGCGACCCGGGTGTCGCAGGGCGACCTGACCACCCCGGACTGGGCCAGCCGCGAAGGATTGGACATGCTGTCCTCGTCCATCGTCGGGATGGTGAAGCGGCTGCAGGACCTGGTGGGGACGATCCGGCAGCACTCGCACGACGCGGCCGCGATGGCCCAGCAGATCGCCGCCTCCACCCAGCAGATGACCGCCTCCACCCAGGAGGTCGCCGGCACCACCAGCGATCTGACCGAACGGGCCAACCAGCAGGCGCAGGTGGTTCGCGCGGCCGCGGAAGACGCGGGCAAGATCCTGGAGATCGCCCACGAGCTGGCGGCCGGCTCGATTCAGGCCGCCGAGCGGAATGCGGCGCTGGCCCGGATGGCCCGGGCGCACCGGGAGCGGCTGGACCAGAGCACGGCCGAGCTGGCCCGTCTGGCGGAAGAGATCGAGCGGGGCTCGGCCGAGGCTGAGGCGCTGACCACTGCGTCGGGCGACATCGAGAAGTTCATCATCCAGGCCAAGCTGATCGCCAAGCAGACCCACATGCTGGCGCTCAACGCATCGATCGAGGCGGCGCGGGCGGGCGACGAAGGCCGCGGATTCAGCGTGGTGGCCGAGGAGGTGCGGAAGCTGGCGAACCAGGCGGCGCAGGCGGCGACATCAACCAGCAACACGGTGCAGAGCGTGGTCGCCCAGGTGCGGACCGCGCGGGAGCGGCTGCTGCGTTTGGGACAAGGCGGGACCGCAGCGCGAGATGCGGCGCACGCGGCCGCGGTAGGACTGCTGAACGTGGCGAAAGAAGCCGAGGCCAACGACGAGTGGACCCGGCGGATCTCCAACTCGGCCGGCGAGGTGCGCGGCCTGATCGAGGGGATCGCCGGGCGGATGAAGCAAGTCTCCTCCGGCACCGAGGACTACGCGTCAGCGGCGCAACAGATCGCGTCGGCGGCGCAGCAGCTCAACGCTTCTACGGAGGAAATCTCCTCTTCGGCTGGTCACTTGGCCCAAGCCGCGGAGAAGCTTACGGGGGCTGTAGGAGGATTCAAACTGACTTAAAGGTGCTCGGTCGTCGCACCTCATCCCGAGTGCAACGAGGGATCTTCTCCGCAAACTTCTGAGACTCGCGGAGGAGATCCCTCGATCGCTATCGCTCTCTCGGGATGAGGTATACGGTAGGCGCGTTCCCCTAAGGTGAGGGGAGTCACCGTCGGGAAAGCCTGCAGGTAAGTAGGTTTAGCCTCCCCCTCTAGGGAGGCTTTGTGTCGCGTGGCCGGCTCGTGATTGCCCTCATCGTCGCCGTGATCTCCATCCTGGGGTATTACGGCAGCAGCGTATTCAATCCCATCACTCAAGAGAAGCAGCACGTCGCCGGGATAACGCCGGAGCAGGAGGTCGCGCTGGGGCTGCAGGCGGCGCCGGAGATGGCGCAGCAGTTCGGCGGCGAGGACCCCGATCCGAAGGCGCAGGCGCTGGTGGACCAGGTGGGTGAGCGGATCGTGGCGCGGAGCGCCGCAGGTCAGAGCCCCTACCGCTACGACTTCCACGTGCTGAACGACGCCGAGACGATCAATGCGTTTGCGCTGCCGGGCGGGCAGGTGTTCATCACCGAAGGGCTGCTCAAGCGGCTCAAGACCGAAGGCCAGCTGGCCGGCGTGCTGGGGCATGAAGTGGGTCACGTCGTGGCGCGGCACGGCGCGGAGCACATCGCCAAGGAGCAGCTGACGCAGGGACTCACCGGCGCCGCGGTGCTGGCGACGTACGATCCGAGCGATCCGTCGAGCCGGAACTCGGCCGCGGTGGCGGCGATGATCGGGCAGCTGGTGACGATGCGGTTCGGCCGGCAGGACGAGCTGGAAGCCGACAAGCTCGGCGTCCGGTTCTCCAGCGAATCGAAGTACGATCCGCGCTCGATGATCGAGCTGATGAAGATCCTGGAGGAGAGCTCGCAGGGGAACCGGCCACCGGAGTTCTTCAGCACGCATCCGAATCCGGAAAATCGGATTCAGCAGATCGAGGCGGCGATCAAGGAAGAGTTTCCCAACGGGGTACCGGCGGGGTTACAGCAGTAGGCGGTCGGGCGGTCGGTCGGTCGGGAGGGATCTACTCGGAGTTCCAGAGACCGTCGAGTAGATCCCTCGCTCGCTTGCTCTCACTCGGGATGAGGTGTTTACTCCTGACCGCCTGACCGCCTGACCGCCCGACGCCTGACCGCCCGTCAGCCGTCCCGGGCGCAGCGGAAGCCGCTGAAGAGGTAGCGCGACTCGGGTTTGCCCGGCTGGCGGGACGTGGTCCGGATGGCGCCGATGCGGGTGGCCCATGATCCGCCGCGGAGCACCTTGGCGTAACGGCTGAAGGCGGGCTGCTCGCCCGGGGTCTCCTCGAACTCGTGATAGGGCAGAAACGCGTCCGCGGTCCACTCCCACAGGTCTCCGATCATTCCATAACATCCGATGGGCGACAGGTTGCCGGGCAGCGCGCCGACCGAGGCGGGCCCGTAACTGAGCTGATCGAGATTGGCGACGTGAGGGCTGGGTGGCATGTTGCCCCAGGGGTAGTTCCGGCGCGACTGGGTCTCCGGGTCCCAGCTGGCGGCGGCCTCCCACTCGGCTTCGGTCGGGAGCCGCTTGCCGACATAGCGGGCAAAGGCGTCGGCCTCGTACCAGGAGACGTGGGAGACCGGGCAGGTGAAGTCGACCGGCGACTCATGGCCGAGCGAGCGGCTCCACCAGGCTCCGTCCTGCCAGTACCAGTTCAGCGGCATGCCGATCTGCAACTCACGGATCCAGTGCCATCCGTCGTTGGACCAGAGGTCGCGCCGGTTGTAGCCGCCTTCGCCCATGAAGGTGAGGAACTCGCCGTTGGTGACCGGCATGACGTCGAGCCAGAACGGCGGCAGGTCCACCCGGTGCACCGGCCGCTCCTCGGGCCAGGGCGAGAGCCGGGAATCGGCGCCGAGCCGAACTTTC
>DATKJJ010000108.1:0-2679 GCA_035543695.1 Gemmatimonadales bacterium
GTCTCCGCAACGGGTTCACTGCACCTCACCCCGGACGGCTCGGGCCTGGGGATCGTGGGCTTGGGCCAGCAGCCGTTCGGTGAAGTCGACTCGCTCCTCGAGCTCCGAGACCCGGTGCTGCAAGGTATCCACCTCGGCCAACCGCGTCTGCATCTGCTCCACCTCCGCCCGGAGGGCCGGATTGTCGCCGCCCTTTCCTTCCAACCGCCGAGCAAAGGCACGCACCAGCGGCCAGAGGATGATAACCGCAGCCGTTAGGGCGGCGATAACTATGAGCAGCACAACGGGTGGTCCGCCGTCGTTCAGGAAGATCAAGTTTGGATCGAACGGCGGAGTGGGCGGTGTGGGCGGCACCGGCGGCACGCCTTGGAAGATCATCGGGCATCTCCTCCCTTTCCCAGCTCCTGGCGGTCGTGGGTGCTGGACAGGAGCCGTTCGGCGAAGTCCACCCGCTCGTGCAGCTCGGCGACTTCCTGCCGGAGAGCATCCACTTCGGCCAGCAGCTCGGGGTCCTGCGAGGGCGGGACCCGCCCCCGAATCCGTTCGGCAAAGGCTCTGCCGACTGGACTGATCGAAAGCAGGAACAGGGTTCCGCCTCCGAACAGAAAAGTGATCGCGAACAGGCCTTCCACTAAGTAAATCCTCCGCTTGGCCCGGGACCGGGGCTCTTCCCGTCCTTCGTACGGGCGGACACCCCTCGTTGTTTCACAACGAAACGAGCATCTTTAGCGGGTGAGCGCGTCGAGAGGCTTAAACCAGTTCGACTGCCTGGATCGCGGCCAGCGAGACCGCGATCTCCGTCTCGTCATCTCCGGCCGGCCTGAGGTAGACTTCATGGGCGGTGACATGGGTATCCACACTCAGGGGGATCCCCACGAGCTCCGTGTGCGACCGGGTAATGATGCGCACGAGCTGTTCGTGCCCTCCGGCATACCCCAGCAGGGCGACGATATCCTCGTATGTCATCTGGACTCCCCTCTCGCTGGAACTCATAATCTAGATCTCGTGGCGGGGCCTCGCCATGAGGATCCTGGCCCAGTCACGGCGCTGGATCTCCACTTGGAGCGTTCATGATCCGCACATTGTTGATCTGTACCCTGGGCTTCTCAGCCGGCACGGCTCGAGACGCGCTGGCCCAGCACCAAACGCTGGCGCCGGAGAGTCGAAAGCCGGGGGCGGAGTCCGCGCTTTCTCTTACGGGAATGGTCTCAGGGAAGCCCATCCAGGTCAGCGGCGGCGGGACCTGCGGTCATGCTGCGGATGCGTCCATGGGAGGTACGTCCGCCTCCCTCTGGACCGTGGAGTATCGGGGCTCGGATGAGGGAACGGTAAAGCAGCTGAACCTGAGGTTGCTGCGCCCGAAGGACGGCGGACCGGACCAGCTCACTTTCGAGCTAAAGAGCAAGGCAGGGGATCGCCGAATCGAGACCGGGACGGGAAGAAAGCACAAGGGTGAGGGAACGGTCACCATCCTGCCCAGCGGACCGGGCGGACGGCTCGAGCTCAGTGGCAAGGACGCCAAAGGCAAACCGATCCAGCTCTCCATTGATTGTCCCGCCTTTGAAGAGGCCGAGGCGGAGGGCAGCTGAAGCGAGAGCAAGTGGTTAGCGGGTACCGCTGGCGGCCCGTTCCGTCGGCGCAGTCGGCGCCGAAGTGTCTCCCTTGAGGTTCTGGTCCAGATAGCGGGTGATCAGCTCGAACAGGTGCAGCTGGGTATTGCGTCCCTGGCAGATACAGTGGGTCCGGTTGGGATATTCCATCATGGTGAAAGGCTTGTTCGCCGCCACCAGCGCGTTGATCAGCATCTCGCTGTTCTGATAGTGCACGTTATCGTCGCCGCTCCCGTGAACCAGCAGCAGATTGCCTCGGAATCCGCTCACGTAGGTGAGCGGCGAGCCACGGTCGTACCCCGCCTTGTTGTCGGTCGGCAGCCCGTTGAACCGCTCGGTATAAACGTTGTCGTACAGCGACCAGTGGGTCACCGGAGACACCACAACCGCCGTGCGGTAGAGGTCGGGGTGCTGGAAGATTGCGTTCAGGCTCATGAACCCGCCGTAGCTCCAGCCCCAGATCCCCACGCGTCCGGTGTCCACGTAAGGCCGTTGCGCCAGTAGCTGGGCCGCTCTGGCCTGGTCCCGCGTCTCCACCACCCCAAGCTGACCGTAAATCGCCTTACGCCAGGTCCGGCCCAGCGGCGCCGGGGTTCCGTGGTTGTCCACGCTGACGACCAGGTAACCCTTCTGGGTCAGCAACAGGTGCCAGAGGTAGTACCCGCCCCAGGAGTCGTTCACGGTACTGGATCCAGGCCCGCCATAGACATGGAAGAGCAGGGGATATTTCCGGGTGGAGTCGAAGTCGGCCGGTTTCATTATATAGGCGGGCATCCGGGCACCGTCTTCGGCCGGAATGCTGAAGAATTCAACCTTCCCCCGCTTGAGCGCGGACACTCGCCGACGCAGCACAGCATTATCGACCAGGGTCCGAATCACCTGATGAGAAGGCAGGCGCACCAGGCGAATCAGAGGCGGATTGCCGAAGCTCGAGTAGGTCTCCAACGCGTACCGAAAATTGGGTGACCGGTCGTACTCGTGAGTGCCCGATTCGCTTTTGGGGGACAGCCGCTCCGGTTGGCCTTTTCCATCGAGCCGGCTACGGAAGAGGTAGCGCTGGGCGGGCTGC
>DATKJJ010000109.1:0-5487 GCA_035543695.1 Gemmatimonadales bacterium
GAGGTGGAGCGGCAACTCGATCTCCTGGAGCAAGAGCTCCAAGCCGTCTCCCCGCCGATCAAATAGCGGCACCTTACCGGTGCCGCTGTCGAACCTTTCGGAGCTGCTGCCCGCGGCTCCCTGGTTGCTCCCTTTTTTAACTCTGCCCCGGCTCGCTCGTCGTACTCCCAACCTCAGTGATGCGCCCCGCAGCTCCGGGCCGATGGTGTCGATCATCATCCCAGCCCGGAACGAGTCCCGGACCATAGGGACCGTCATCCAATCGGTGCTTCAATCGACTTATCAGCCCTTTGAAGTATTGGTGGTGGACGATCGATCCGCCGATGACACCGCCTCCCTGGTGCGCAGGTTTACCTCGGATGCCCGACTCCGCCTCCTCAGTGGTGAGGAGCTGCCTACCGGGTGGTACGGAAAGCCCTGGGCCTGCTTTCAGGGATATCGCGCCGCGCGGGGCGACCTGCTGCTGTTTACCGATGCCGACACCACGCACTACCCCGAGCTCCTGGAGCGTGCGGTAGGGGCGCTGCTCACCCAACGAGCTGACCTGGTAACCGTCTCCCCCCGCCAACGCTGCATCACCTTCTGGGAGCGGATCGTCATGCCCCAGATCTGGTATCTGCTGGCCCTCCGATACACTCCGCGAAGTGTCAACCGAGCGCGGCGGCCTCGTGATGTCATTGCCAACGGCCAGTTCATTCTGACCAGCCGCACCGCGTACGAAACTGCGGGCACGCACGCGGCTGTCCGTCATGAGGTGGCGGAAGACCTGGCCCTGGCCCAGACGTATATCGGCAAAGGCCTCAAGCTTCACTTTGCCTTTGCCGAGCGGTTGATGGAGACCAGGATGTATGAAGGACTGTCTTCGTTGATCGAAGGATGGTCCAAGAACATTTATCTGGGGGGGCGCCGCTCCTTCCCCGACGAGCCGTTCCAGAGATCTCTCGTTCCAGCGATGCTGATCACTGCAATGGTCTTCTGGTTGATTCCGCCTGCGCTCTTGATCTGGGGTGCCGCTGAAGGCTGGGCCGTGCTTTCGGCCGCGGCGACACTGGCCGTGGGCTTGTCATTGGTATTCTGGATCATCATCTGCTATGGAATGCTGATTCCGCCGCTCTATGGTTTGGGCTACCCTCTTGGTGCACTCATGGCGCTCTACATTGTTCTTCGGTCCACTTGGCGGGGTAACCGGCGGATAGAGTGGAGAGGGCGAGTGTACGACGAAAGCGAGAGCGGCGACAAAGCGGGAGGCCCGTAGCGCACGTGAGCCTATCGCCGGTCTGCCACCACGTTTTGCCTCGGTATTCTGGCGCCGAGAAGACGTCCGTCGCCATTGAGTCTCAGATCAAAGCGAGTATCACCGATATCCATCCGCACCGAGTCGGAGCTCACGGAGGAGAGCCGGGCAATTAGCGTCTGCCCTCCTCCCAGGTTGAAAAACGGGACGGAGGATCCGTGGTTGGCGGCGCGGGCCCGCCGCACGGCCTGCTCGATGAGGGCGAACGAAAGGTTGAGGTAAGGAATAGCGCCCGACTCCGTTCCCATCACCCGAGTTACCAGCCCGCTTCTACCAATCTCGTCCACCGCGGCACTGTCCTCCTTGAAGATCACCCGGGCCCGCTGGACGATCCTCGGCCGGCTCGCTCCGCTGTCGGCGCCTTCCTGAACGGTCACTTCGATCAGAGGGACGCTCCCATCGGGCGCAAGCACCGCGGCGTAGCGCTCTGACGTACGCTTGTCGTTCCGAATGCTCAGGGTGCCTTCCAGCTTGGTTGGGGTACGGACGAACCGCTCGGTCGCGACCGTATCGCGCCCGCGAAGAACCAGGAATGAACCACTGTCCGCGGCCGCCTGCGCCGAAAGATCCCCTCCGGTACTGATCAGCGCTACGACTGCAAGCAGCAATTGTGTTTTCATGGTGGAAATGTCCCCGCACCGGTTCCGGGAGTCAATTCGATCCCAGTCGCAAGATTCCGATGACATCCGCATACCCAGCGGCCGCTACCGTTGGCATCCGCTTTCGGCGATGGGCCACGGATGGAGCTTCAGCACGTACTGCAGTCGATCGGCTCCATTGCCGACTTGCCTGGCCTCATCACTCGGCTGGGCCACCGCGCTAAGCTGGAGCCAATTCCGCACTCCGCCTGGAACAAGCCCGGATCTCGTACCTTCGACTTAACCTTGGTAGGCCAGACCACTGGTCTTCCCTGGTTCGCCATAAACAGCACGCAACCTGAGCGAGATGCGGTGCTGCTGGCCCGGCGCATCGTACGTCGAGGCAAGCTCGCTGTGGTGCTGGCGCTGGACAGCCAAGGCCGGCAGCTCGGGATATCGGTGGCGTTTGGCCGCGCCCCTGGTCTGCGGGTCAGCCTCAGCACCCCCGACGCAGAATCTCTGGCTTCTCTGGCACGGCTGGCGGGCACGCCGGAAGGCGGCGCACTCGCCTTTGCCGCTCGAGCGGCTGATGCACTCTCAACCGAACCTGTAGGACGGCGCTTCTTCCGGGAGTTTAAAGGAACGCTCGACCGGATGGCCGCGGCCCTGCCCGAGCCCATGCCGAGAGCAGACCGGCACGCGGTTGTCCTGCTCCAGCTGACGCGCGTTCTCTTTCTCTATTTCATCCAGAGTAAGGGCTGGCTCGGACAGCGAAACCAGTTTCTGGCCGAGGAGGTGGACCGTTGTCTCAGCCGGGGCTGCCGGATCCATCGCGACTTCCTGCGGCCACTCTTTTTCGGCACCCTGAACCAACCCGGGCCTGACCGAAGCCGGATGGCTCGTCAATTCGGCGCCATACCATTTCTCAATGGCGGTCTCTTCGAGCCTCACGTGCTCGAGCGGCGTTATCGGGCCGATATCCCGAATCCTCTGTGGTGTGATGCCTTCGACCGGCTGTTCGAGCGGTTCCACTTCACGGTTTCCGAAGGCACCAAACCAGGCAGCGTCGCCCCCGACATGCTCGGCCACGTCTTCGAGGGTGTCATGGACCCCGACGATCGTCGGGCGTCGGGCACGTTCTACACCCCTGCCGCTCTGGTGGAGCGGTTGGTGGACGCGGCGTTAACGGTGGTGCTCGCCATCCGAATGGGGTGCAGCGAGCAGGAAGCCGAGCGCCGGTTGATCGAGCAAGATCCTGCCGCCGCGCGCGTGCTCGACGGGATAACAGTGCTCGATCCGGCGGTGGGTTCCGGGGCCTTCCTCCTGGGCACCCTGCACCGCCTCTCCGTAACCGGCAAACCCTCGGGCCACGCCGAACGAAAGCGCCGCGTCCTCCAGCAAAGTCTGTTCGGCGTGGATCGCAACGCGGCGGCAGTGCGTCTGGCAGAGTTACGCCTTTGGCTGTCCGTCATTGCCGATGACCCCAGTAACTCTGCCGACGCCGTGCGGCCCCTGCCCAACCTCGACTGTTTGATACGTCAGGGAGACAGCCTGTTCGATCCCGGAGGTCTCGTCCTGCTTTCTGCCGCGTCGCGCCAGGACCCGACGCTGATAAGTGAGATCTCACAAGTGCGGAAACAGGTAATCGGCGCTACAGGACCCCAGAAGAGGAGCTGGGTTCGCCAACTGCGTCAGCTCGAAGTACGAGCCCTTGGCAGCTCCCTCTGCCAGGCCGAGGTGCAACGTAGTGGTGTTATTGCAGGCTACTTGCAACTCGCCCGGGCTCCGGATTTGTTCGGCCGGCAGCGAGGACTGGATCGGGAGTTGTGCACCGGCCTGAGCCAGGAACGCGCCGCTCTCCGCCGGCTACGTCAGGCCCGCCGGCGGCTGTCCCGCCAGGAGGAAGTTCCCTGGTTTCACTATCGCAGCGCGTTTGCCGACGTTTTCGCCCAGGGAGGCTTCGACCTGGTAATCGGCAATCCACCCTGGCTCCGCTCCGAAGCAATCCCGCCTAGCACTCGGAGACAGATTGCTGCCCGGTATCGCTGGTGGAAATGCCGCGGTGTGGGCTACGGCAAGTCTCCCGATCTGGCCATCGCCTTTCTGGAGCGAGCCTTCGACCTGGCTCGACCGAGGGGGATAGTAGCCATGCTGGTACCCGCCAAGATCGCTACCGCCGGTTATGGTGCGGAGGCCCGTCATGCGCTCGCCAGCTCCACGACACTCCATGTGCTCGCCAACGTCACCGGAACCCGTGAGGCAGCATTCGATGCCACCGTGTATCCCCTGGCGCTGATTGCCGGAAACGCGACTCCATCTCTCAACCGGCTGGTTCGCACAAATCTCTCTTACGACACGGGAGATCGCCTCGAGCAAACCGAACTTCGCGGCGGGGCACCGTGGATCCTGAAGCATTCCGGTGTCCAGGCAGTGTTAGTCGACCTGGAACAGCAGCAGACCCACCTCGCCGAAAACGTCACATGTCATCTGGGGGTTAAAACCGGACTGAATCAGGTGTTTCTCGATCCACCGGCAGACATCGAACCGATGCTCCTCCGTTGGGCTCTTCGGGGACGTGACGTAAGGCCGTTTCGCTGCTGTCCCAAATTGAGGCTGCTCTGGACTCACGATGCCCTGGGGCATCCGCTTTCCCGCCTTCCGCCCAGGGCTCAGGCCCATCTGAATCAGCATACTGATGCACTTCGGTCCCGCCGGGATTTTCAACGGGAGCCGTTTTGGATGGTGTTCCGGGCGGTGCCCGCCGTAGCACGGTACCGGGTTGTGTGGTCTGATCTGTCCCGACAGCTCAAAGCAGCCGCCTTGACCACCCGAAACGATAGCCAGTGTATCCCGCTCAACACCTGTTATGTGGCGCCTGTCGCCAGTGCCCTGCAGGCTCACGCCCTGGCGGCCTGGCTGAATTCCACCTGGATCCGTGCCGTAGCCATGTTGAGCGCGGTGCCGGCGGCGGGCGGATTCTTTCGATTCAATGCCGGGGTGGTTACTGCTCTCCCACTTCCGCCTGCGGCACTGGCCGATCGAGACTTGGCCCAGCTCGCGCTCCAAGGTCGGGCCGGCCACCCGGTGAAGACAGAGATCGACGCGCTGGTGGCGCATCATCTCAGTCTCCCGGAGCGTGCCCAAAGGGCCCTTCGTGATGCCCTGGGCCCCTGCCCCATCAATCATCGCTGAAGCGCTGGTCGAGGTGCCGGACGCTCTTCTCACCATACTGCGCCCCGGACCATTGGCCCCGCCTGCGCACATCGCGGCGTACCTGGCGCGCAGTCTCGGCCCGGTTGAGTCTCCCGTCAAACCGCCCTCCTGGCTGCTGCCGTGCCAGCAACCGAGCTTTCGCCGATTGGTAGCGGCAATCGAGCGCTACCGGGGTGCACTCCTGGCCGACCCTGTGGGAAGCGGCAAAACGTTCATCGCCCTGGCCGTGGCGGCGCAGCTCAATCAGACAACACCTGCGTGCCTGGTCCCTGCCTCCCTGGTGTCCCAGTGGCATGCCACAGCTGCCCGGGTCGGTGTTCCCGTGGAGCTCTGCTCCCACGAGCAGATCAGCCGGGGACGGCTGCCGCGCTCCACCCGAGGACTGGTCATAGTCGATGAAAG
>DATKJJ010000110.1:0-3994 GCA_035543695.1 Gemmatimonadales bacterium
AGCTAGTTCAGTTCACTTCCCGTTGTTTCCGCTTTGATACTTCATCCAGGAAGCGGCGCTCCTCCGGGGTCAGGCTCGCGATGCCCTTGGCGCTGATCTTGTCCAGCACCCGATCCATTTCGGCCGCAACCGGATCGGATCCCGGACGAGGAACCTGGCGAATCGGCGCGGCTCCTCTGGACTCAGAATCTCGGGAGGCAGTCTGAACCATCACGACTCGCTCGACCTGTCGCGGCTGGGGACCCGGGCGCCGCTGGCGCAGCGCCGACAGCCGGAAGTAGAGCCATCCGAACAGCAGGCCGCCCAGGTGGGCTTCGTGCGCGATGCCGTCCGACGTGACCCTCGCGAGCACGAGGTCAATTAGCGCCAGCACGATGATCAGGGTCCGAGCCTTGATGGGAATCGGAATCGGAAAGACCATCACATCGGCGTCGGGCCAGTAGGCCGCGAAGGCCAGCGCCACACCCATTACCGCACCGGAGGCGCCGATGAACGGGACCAGCGGGGTCAACTGATTGAGGCCGAGCGCGAACAGCGCCGCGCCGACGCCGCAATAGAGATAGAAGACGAAGAACTGCCGAGAGCCCATCCGGGCCTCGACCGCGGTGCCGAAGAGGTAGAGAACCAACATGTTCGCGGCCAGGTGCAGCAGGCCGGCGTGGACGAACATGTAGGTGAGGAGGGTCCACGGAGCCCGGAGTCCGCGAGCCGGATCTAGCCTGAGCGTCGCGACTACGGCGTCGGAAGTGAAAAGCGTGGCCAGCAGCAGTTGCACGACTACACACGCCGCGATGAGTCGAGCCACCACGGGGGTCGGTCTGGGCAGGGAAGGGTTGCTGAGGGCCATTGCTCTTAACTACTTAAACCCGATGAAGTTACCTTTTGTTCCGGCGGGAAGCCGGCTCGTGCTGCTCGACAGATCCTCTCACACAGGTCCGCAAACTCAATGCCCGCTGCCTTTGCCGCTTTGGGGAAGAGGCTGGCCGAGGTGAGGCCCGGAAGGGTGTTGACCTCTAAACAGAACAATCCCCCACTCGGTGTCAAGCGAAAATCGACTCGGGAGTAGCCTCCCAGCTTGAGAACGCGGTGTGAGATGACGCTCAGTCGGCCGGACTCTGCTGCGACCGATTCGGAAACGTCCGCGGGGAAGATTTCCTCGGACATTCCCTGAGTGTACTTGCACTCGTAGTCGAAGATCTCGTGCTTGGGAATGATTTCCCCCACCGGCAGGGCCTGGCCCTCGAGAATGCCGACAGTCAGCTCCCGACCGGGAATGAATTGTTCGATCATCACCTCATCATCGAACTCACTCGCGTACCAGACTGCCGCTTCCAAATCTTCAGGCCGTTTCACCACGGTCAATCCTACAGTAGACCCTTGTTTCGAAGGTTTTACAACGACCGGCCACCCGAGTTCCTTGGTCACGTCTCCCGCGGAAACGGGAGCCATCAGCCAGGGAGCGGTCGGCACACCCGCGTCGCGGAACAGCCGTTTGGAGACGTCCTTATCCATGGCCAGCGCACTGCCCAGCGAGCGGCTGCCGGTGTAGGGCACCCCAATGGTGTCAAGCAGGGCCTGAATCGTCCCGTCTTCCCCTCGCCCTCCGTGCAGCGCGAGGAACAGCACGTCGGCCTCCTGGACTTCCCGCAGAGCACCGAGTCCTGATAGAAGGAACGCTCGTTCCCGGGCGACCAGTTCCCGAGTGGAGGGAGGGGCGGTGCCGACGCTCCCCTTGAGCACCCGGCCCTCCTCCTGTGGGGAGAGGACTCCGGTCACCGTGTCCACCACTGCGACCTGGTGTCCCCGCTCGCGCAGCCCCGCCACGATCTGCACCGCGCTGGCGAAGGCGACGTCCCGCTCCTCGGACGAGCCGCCGGTGAGGAGGGTGACTTTCATGAGGGCTCCGATCCTCGGTCCGATTCAGCCGCAGATGAACGCAGATCAACGCAGAAGTTCTTCCGGCTATTCGAAAAGGCCATGCGTCTTAACTGTGCTCGAGGGCCGAAGTTGAAGAGTAGTCCGATCTCGATGGATGTGGCCCGCAGCACATTCAATAGCTGAGCCTCATGGGCGGCCTCTATGGTTCGCGCCGCCTTGAGTCATGCGTTTTTCTGCGGCCATCATCCCTGTGCCACTATCGAGTCCCGATCAACTGCTGCAAGACATCGTAACGGCTCACGATGCCGATCAGTTTCCCATCCTTCTGCACCAGGGCGGCAGGGCTCTCCCGAGTCAGTAATGGAGCCAGGCGGTCGGTAGAGAGCTGGGCATCTACAACCGGGAATGGCGGGTCCATGGCTTCACGCACCGGTCGATCCAGCAGAGACGGCTGGGCCAGCGCTTGGGTCATGAGCGAGCTCTCCACCAGGCCGCCGATGCATTTGCCATCCTCGACGACGGGGATCTGGCTCACTTCCCAGGTACTCATGAGGTTGAGTGCCTGGCGAACTGCGGCCGCCGGTGCAAGGCTCACGAGGGCCGGCGCATTGCCGTGCCGCCGAGCCAGCAACTCCTCGACTGTGATTCGGGGGACCTCCAGCAGCTGGTTCTCCTGCATCCACTCGTCGTTGAACACTTTGGAGAGATAGCGCTCTCCGGTGTCGCAGAGCAGGGTGACAACGACGGCTTCCGGATCATCCAGTTCGCGAGCGATCTCGAGAGCGACAGCAACATTCAAACCGGATGATCCGCCAGTCAGGAGCCCCTCTTCCCGGGCGAGTCGCCGCGCCATGGCCATCGACGTCCGGTCCGATACCTGACGAAACTCGTCTACGACGTCGAACCAGAGGGTCGTGGGAATCTTGTCTCCCCCGATCCCCTCCACTTTGTACGGGTGTCCCTCGCCCATGGCGCGGGTTTTCGAATAGCCGGTATACAGTGAACCCTGGGGATCCCCGGCGATCACCCGAATCTTCGGATTCTTCTCCTTTAGAAACTTCCCGGCCCCGCTCACCGTGCCCCCCGTTCCCGGTGCCGCAACGAAGTGGGTGATCGTTCCTTCGGTCTGGGCCCAGATTTCCGGGCCGGTGGTCCGGTAGTGGGCCTCGGGATTCACCTGATTGTAGAACTGGTTGGCCAGAATCGCCCCGGGAGTCTCGGCGACGATCTGCTTGGCCTTCATCACGTAGTTGTCCGGGTGATCCGGCGGGACGGCTGTCGGGGTTATGACCACCTCGGCGCCATAGGCCTTGAGCAGCCGTACCTTTTCCTGCGACATCTTGTCCGGCATCGTGAAGATGCAGCGGTAGCCCTTGAGTGCTGCCGCGATCGCAAGCCCGACGCCGGTATTGCCCGAGGTTCCCTCGACGATAGTCCCGCCCTGCTTCAACTCTCCTCTGCGCTCCGCGTCCTCGATGATGGCGAGGCCGATCCGGTCCTTGACCGACGCGCCGGGGTTGGCGTACTCGGCCTTGCCGTAGATCGGGGTCCGGATGCCGGCGCCGAGCCGGCTCAGCCGGATGAGCGGGGTCCAGCCGATGGTCTCGAGCACCGAGTCGTAGACCTTGAGGCGCGGATCGGTCATGGGGCGCTCCGGTTCCGCGGGTTGCGGAAGTGAACCGGCTGCAGGAACGGGGCCGAGACCGGTCGGCCGCGGCGCAGCGCGGGCGAGAACCGCAGCGACGGCGCGCCCTGGACCGCGGCGGTATCCAGCGCCGGGTACCCGCTCGATTCGGCGATCCGGGTCGAATCGCCCATCAGCTTCCCTTGGGCGTCCACGTAGAGCCGCAGGAGCACCCGCCCCTCGATTCCCTGTTCCAGCAGGGCCGGTGGGTAGACCATGGGCGACACCGGGTTGATGGCGACCGGGGGAAGATCCACCGGCTCGTCGGTCGCGGCCGGCTGGTCGTTCCCCAGCGCAACGGTGCCGTCATCGCGGGTGGCGCACGCCACCAACAGCCCGCCGAGGGCGGCGGCGCACAGGGCGACCCGAGCGAGGGACCGGCTCACGCCGGCGGGCCTCCGGAGGCCCGCCGCTTGAGCTCGGCCAGGCGGT
>DATKJJ010000111.1:0-5785 GCA_035543695.1 Gemmatimonadales bacterium
GGATTGGCTGTTTCCGCTAGGCGACGTCTCCGAGACCAGCTATCCGAGTTTCATTGGGGAGGTGGGCGCGCTGGCGATGGGCTCCGCCACCTACCAATGGATGCTGCGCCACGTGGTTGGTCCCGAGGCCGATCATCCGCAACCCTGGCCCTACGATCTGCCTGCCTGGGTCTTTACCTCCCGCGAGCTGCCGGCTGTCGCGGGTGCCGATATCCGATTCGTGAGCGGAGGCGTTCGCCCGGTGCATGAGGCCATGGTCCGGGCTGCTGGAGGGAAGAACGTGTGGATCGTGGGTGGAGGCGATCTCGCCGGGCAGTTCTACGATCAGGGTCTGCTGGATGAGATTCACGTGCAGATCGGGTCGGTGACGCTGGGCGCGGGAAAGCCGCTCCTGCCGCGGAGAATCACGAGTCCGCCCCTCCGGCTGGTGTCGGTCCGGGCGGTGGGAACCGGGTTCGCCGAACTCAAGTACGAGATGCCACTGGAGCGAGGTGGCTGATCTTGGCGCTGGTGGTGTTTCTCCGCGGGGTAAACGTGGGCGGCCACCGGACCTTTCGTCCCAGCGTCCTGGTCCGAGAGCTGAGTCAGTTCGATGTGGTGAATGTGGGAGCGGCCGGGACCTTCGTCGTGCGCAAGCCCGGAGCCCAAAGCCGGTTTCGTGCCGAGCTGCTCCGAAAGCTGCCCTTCGATACTGCAGTGGCCATCTGCGACGGCCGGGATGTACTCCGCATCGAGGCGGACAATCCCTTCCAGGCGGAAGGAGTCCCTGAGGTGGTTCGATTCGTCACCGTCCTCTCGAAGCCCGGCAAGGTGCAGGCGCCCCTGCCTTACACTCTACCGAAAGAAGGAGAGTGGCTGGTGCGGCTCATTGCGTCCGACCACCCATTCGTGTTCGGAGAATACCGCCGGCACATGAGGACGATCGGCTACCTGGGCCAGATCGACAAACTGTTCAGCGTCCCGGGAACCACCCGGAACTGGAACACCATGATGGCCGTGGTGCGAATACTGAAAGGCGAAGCGAAGAGGCGCTGACTACAGCGTCATGCCGAAGGAGAGATGCAGATGCAGCCGCCGGGACCAGTCCGTTTCCGCCGTGGTTGCCGGTAAGCCCTGCTCCAACGCAGCCAGCACCTCCCCAGCATCTCGGACATCCAGTTCAGACGGATTCAGCTTGTATCCCAGCCCCAGGCGAATGGCGCCGACCGGAGTCTGGTAGCTGATCCCTGTACCCAGCGAGAAACGAAGGTCGGTGTCTCTCTCCAATACCGCCAGCTTGAAGCGATCATCCGGAGTCCACACCTTGCCCATGTCCATAAACAGCTGGGCTCCCCAGGCATTGGTCAGGCCCGGAAAAGGAAAGCGGAATTCCAGGGTCCCGGCGAGTCGCGCCAGCATCCCCGCCGGCAGGTAGCTGTCAGAGGAGAGAAGGGTGTCGGTTCCTTCTATATGAGCCTCGACCGCCGGGAACTTGGGGCCGAGGAGACGGCTGCCCCAGCCGCGCACATCGTCGGTGCCGCCCGCGGTCATGGTCTCGTCGCGCAATCGAATCACGGAGAACACCGGACTGTCACCTGGAAGCGGGACACTCTTCCCGAACGGAAACAGCCGGCCAACCGACATCCTGGCCGCGAGCGTGGTCTTCCGGCCGATCGGATGATAGCCGGCGACGGTCAGGTCCAATCGCCCGAACTGGACGGTGGTGATCGCGGAGGGGACGGTGATCTCCGCTCGCGGCCGGATGGACCAGCCCTTTCGGGGATTGGCCAGGTTATCAGCTTTGCCGAACGAGCCGGTCACGGTCACCGAGCTCTTGTCGATGTCATGCCCGAGCGAGTCCTGGAGCGCCGGACTGTTGATTGCGAGCAGGCGGGCCAGGTTGATGCTTCCGTCTGACGTGGTGCCGAAACGGTACTCGTAGATGTGGCTCGCCTCGTACTGGTATCTGAGTGCAATGGTGTTCAGGGTGCCCAGGCGGTAGAGGAAGGTTGCCGAGACACCAACGGCGATGGAGCGGTCCTGCAGATCGTCGCGGTATTCACTGAACGGGCCGATGCCCAGCGAGAGCCGCGGCATGTAGACGTAAGGTTGGGTGAGGGTGAGGGACCCCCGCAGCAGTTTTTCCTTCTGCGAGGCCACCGAGCCAATTCCGCTCTGTCCCTCCACTGATGCAGTAAGACTCCGAGCGCCGCCGGTGAAATTCGGGTGGGTCCACTGGACCCGGCCCGATATACCGGCTCCCTCGGAGATATATCCCAGCTCTGCGAGTGAGACCCGAGGACCCCCCTCGAGGACCTCCACCCGCACACCCACCGTGGTGTCGGACGGTTGCTTGAGCTCCACGTTCAGCTGCGCCTGGCGGAACAGGTCAATCTGCTGGAGGCGCTGTCTCCCTTCCGTCAGGTCCTGGGCGGAGTACCAGTCACCGGGACGGAAGGGAAGCTCGCGCAGAATCACCCGGTCGCTGACCGAGCGCCGGCCGTCGACCGTTACGTGCGCCACCCGCTGGCGCCGGCCCGGGTCCACCTGCAGGGTGACATCGACCTGACTCGAGTCGACCTGGCGAGTGGTTTGAACCTTGGCCAGGGGATACCCACGATCCTGCAGCCACGCTCTGGTTTTGTCTTCCATCAACGCCGCCTCGGCGTCGCCGAAACGCTGGCCCCGAGCCCTGGCCAGCTCGCGCTGGAGTTTGGTCCACTCCGGTCGCAGAGAATCCGGCAGCTGACCCTCGACGTCACCGGCTCTGGTCGCTACCCAGAGATCACGCAGGGTGACTGAAGCACCTTCCGAGATCACGAACGTCACGTCGACCACGTCTCCCTGTTCATTCGGGCGGAGCTCGTAATCAACTGCCGGATGCAGGAAACCGGATCGTTGATAAAACCGGGTCAGCCGAACGACGTCTTTCTGCAGCTCGACCGGGTCGAAGCGATACTTTGCGGGGGGTCCAATCAGCGGTAGCGCACCGGCAATCTTGCGGACCCGATAAAACGATGTCCGCCCTTTCAGGGCCAGCACACCGCCCAGCTCTGCGGCGGGAAAGCTCTCGGTGTCGGTAAAGCGGAAGCCGATCGATCCAACCTCGGCCGAGGAGCGGATGTCGCTATAGGAAGATTGAGCCCACGAATTCCGGGCGATGCCAATCCAAGCCGAGGCCAGCAGCGCAATCACTCCCGCTCGGGCAGACATCACTTATCGCCGGAGCTTGAGGAAGACCCGCATCTCGCTTCCCCCCGCCTGCAGGTTCACCAGGATGTCGCGCAGCGCGGCATACTCCATCTCCAGCTCCACTGCGTTCTGCTGGGTACTGCTCGAGCGGGAGTTGCTGGAGGCGGGCACGATTGGCTGGCGGAAGCCCAGGTAGAGGGGGGCAGAGACATATTTTCCGCCAACAACCGTCTGGCCGCCCTCCCGATCCTGGAGCACTTGCACCACGTCGAGCCCTAGACTTTGGCCCGCCTTGCCCGCGACGCTGCCCAGCGCTGCCCCGACAGCGAGTCCGGCGCCGGTTGCGAGTACGTCCTGCTCGTCGGACTGGAGCGTCGGGTCGGTGCTGGCCGGACGGCCGGTCGTCAGATAGGACATGATGTCGGTCTCCCTCATGACTGGCCGGGAGTCAAGCTGTACCACCAGTCCCGTGTCCGACTTCACCGTCGCGATGATTACGATGGGCGTCGAGCCACCGGCCTCAGTGGTTCGGTACTCCGCCTCCAGCCCGACCCGGGCCTCCTTGAGGGGGCCGTTGAGGGTTACATCGCCGGATTTGAGATCGAAGCGCCGGCTCATCAGTTGCACGAAGCTGCGTCCCACCACCGGCTCAATCTTTCCAAAGGCCTGGAGCACTTGGTTCGGCTCCTTCTTGACCTCGAGGTTTCCGGTGAGCTCGACGGCCATCACCGGATCGCTCCGCCGGCGAAGCCATACGTTGTCGCCCAGCGTGAGCTTCCAGTCGAGTCCCCAGGCCGGGAGAAGTCCCGTCACTTTTTTCGACTGAGCGACGACTTCCGGCCCGAAGCGCTCCTCCAGGATCCGGAGGTCTTCGGGCGACAGCTCGACGGCTTCGGCGGAGGTCTGGAGGTTCTTGGCCTTGAGGTAATAATCGGTGTTCTGCAGCCGGGCCGCGAAGGAGAGGCGGGGGTTCTTGACGTTGCCGCCCAGGTGCACGTCTCCGGTCGCGCCGGCCCGGAGCTGATCATCCGAGAGCGCCGCAAAGTTTTGGACCTTTGCTCCGATGTCCAGCGTGAGCTGAGGAAACTGGTCGAATCCGATTTTCCCGCCGAGTGTCGCTTCTCCTTCGCCTGACTGGAAGTGGCCCTCAACTATCCGCGCCTCCTCGCCTTCCAGCGCGAGACGGAGAAGGCCGTCGTGGTACTTGGCCAGGGGCCTGATCCTGAACTCTGCCTTCCGCACTACGACGTCCCCCGCCAGGCGCAGCGCCTCGAAGCTTCCCCGAGCGTGGGCATTCAATGCCAGCAGCCCCCCAACCTGCAGCTTCTCGGGATTGAAGAGCGGCTGGAATTTGCTGATGTCGACGTTGTCACCGACCGCATCGAGCACCAGCTCGCCGCCCGGGATGCGCGCAATCAGTCCGCTGCCGGAGTCGCCCGAGGAGAGCGTCAAGGACAAGGGCAACCGCCCCTTCACCGTCAGACTGTCACTCTTGGGCGGCGCCACCATGCCGTCGATTCTCAACCCCTCACTGTTCCACCCGGCTCGTCCGCGCACCGTGCCCAGGTCACGGTCGCGGGAGCGCACCGCAACGTCCCACTCCGCCTGGAGGTCCGGTGCCGCTGCCGGGCCCTTCAGACGCGCGGAAGCGTTGAGCTCGCCATCCAGCTGACCCGCTCCGAGCAGGTGCGCGATGGGCTGAATCCGCACGCCATCGATGTCTACCTGGAAATCCTGATCGCCTCTTCGGTTGATAATGCCCTTCACCGCCACCCGATGCGCTTCCGATGCGAGCACGAAATCATCGATGCGGATGCTGTCCCCGAAGAGCATGTCGACCGGATGACGCAACGCCCATGGACGCTGGTTCGAGAGGATGTTGAGCGAGTCCAGCTGTACCCGAAGCCCCTGACGCTCGCGACGGAGCCGCCCTGCCGTTCGCAGATTACTTCGGGAGTCGATCAGCGCTTCTGCTCGCACCGCCAGCTCAGCGCCGGCCGCGCTGCCCTGAACCTCGATCGATTGCACCGAAGTTTTCCGGGTCCGTATCCCACGAGCCGTCACTCGGGCCGTGGCTGAAGCGAGATGATCCTTTTCCAGACGTGCGGCCATTGTTGCCGCGAGCTGATCCAATCGCTGCGCGCCTCTGGTCAATCCACTCGCGGTGAGACTCCCGGCCAGACGCAAACGATTTCTGCTTCCTCCCGCTGCGAGATCGATCCGTCCCGAGTCTAGGCCCAGGTCTGTCCCAATGAGGGGGGCCAGAGGGATCAGGCTATCCAGCCGGGCGCGAAGGCGCAGGCCGGCCGGAGCCGATTGCGCCGCGCCGAACAGGCCGACAACACCCGCGGCGGTGGCGACTCCCACGTTGCTCACGATCGAGAGGCTGTCCACCTCCACCATTCCATCCTGCAAGCGGAGCCTGGCTCTCAGCGAATCCAGCTTCAGTTCGCCGAGCCGGCCATCGGCCTGCAGCTCTGCCTGCAGTCGCATGCTGTCGGGGCGGCCCAGGGTGCCGGATAGTGCCAGGTAGGCAGCGCCTTGTGTCTCCAGCGAATCATTGAGGCGCAAGACCGAGGTGAGCTGGCCCAGAGGCACCCGGGTCACCAACTTC
>DATKJJ010000112.1:0-5559 GCA_035543695.1 Gemmatimonadales bacterium
AGCGCTGCTCGATGCCGTGGGGATAGACTACGCCGTCGCCCCACTCGATCCCGGTCTCGAACCACCAGGGTTCACCTCCCCCGTAGCACTCCTTCAGTTTGCCGACATCGGGCAGGCCCCAGTTTCCGAATTCGGAGACCACCATCGGCTCACTGCCGCGCCGGCGAACCTCGGGGGCCGGCTGCCGGGGGATCGGATTCCATGGATCCCGGATGTATTCCCGCCACGACTCGATGCTTTCGTACACGTGGGCAAAGGTCCACGGCGGCCGGCTGGCAAACGTCTGGACCCACTCCTTCCACTTTCGGTAGTGGTCCGGCATCGCGTAGTAGTTGTGAAAGTCCTCGATGTCGGTGACCACGTGAAAGTTGGTGAAGCAGGGTGAGTTCCCTACCACCAGCCGATGCGGATCCAGCGCTTTCAGCTCGTTGTACATGTCCGCCAGCCAGGCTCGATGGCCGGCGTTGACCGCCAGGTCTACTCCCCAGTTCTCGTTGACGATGGTCCAGATGATGATCGACGGATGGTTCCAATCCCGTTCGACCATGCCAAAGAGCGTCTCCTT
The DNA here is from genome assembly GCA_035543695.1 of Gemmatimonadales bacterium. Classification (GTDB taxonomy): domain Bacteria; phylum Gemmatimonadota; class Gemmatimonadetes; order Gemmatimonadales; family GWC2-71-9; genus CAVVWJ01. The sequence continues at coordinate 566 of DATKJJ010000112.1, forward strand.
GGCTCGCCGTTTGGCCGCGTCGGTCAGTTCCTGCCAGTTGGGAAGCTCGGTCCAGATCAGGAGACCAATCTTGTCCGCTGCGTCGTAGTAGCGGGGATCGGTGATCTTGATGTGGGTCCGGAGACAATTGAGTCCCATGTGCTTCGCCTTGGCGAACTGCTCCTCCAGTTCGGCGTCGCTGAACGGGGTATAGATCAGGTCGGGGTAGTAATCCTGGTCCAGCGCTCCCCGCAGATAGAGCACCTTCCCGTTCAGCAGCAGATGGCCGGTGGACGAGGTCGCGATGGTTCGCATCCCGAACCGGGTTCCCAACTGGTCCTCCGGCTCGGCCCGGTCGTCGTTGCTGTCGAGCAGCACGGCCTGCAGCTCGTAGAGGTTGGGCACCGTCGTGTCCCAGAGCATCGGGTCCGGCACCGGTACAGTGAGTTGCTCGGCCTCATGGCCGCTCCCTACCACCAGGCGGTGGCGACGCTGCTGCCCTCGTGGATCGGTGATGTTGAGCCAGAGACCCAGTGGTTTGTCCGCCGCGCGATTGAGCGCCACATCCACCCGGATCTGCTCGCCGGGTACATCGGGAGTGACTCGGAGTCGGGTCAGGTGGGTCCGTGCCCGGCGCTCCAAATACACGCTCTGCCAGATTCCGCCGATAGGGCCGTACCAGCTCTGTTTGCCGTGGGGTATTTCGGCGAAGGTAAACTCGGGAAGAAAGTCAGCATCGTTGCCAGGGTCGATCACCCGCACCACCAATTCGTTGGCGCCATCCCGACGAAGGCTGTCGGTCACATCGAGCTCAAAGGGCAGGTATCCCCCCTCGTGCTCGCCAACCTGCTGGCCGTTGAGCCACACTGTGGTGAAGTAGTCCACTGCTCCGAAGTGGAGGATGTAGCCGGCGGAACGAGCGGATACAGCGACCTCAAAGCGCCGGCGATACCAGGCCACGCCGCTGTAGTCTCTCAGGTCATCGAATTGGGCTTGCCAGGGACCCGGCACCCTGATCTTTCGCCCCTCGCTTTCCCGGAGTGTGGTTGGGGTGAGACCTTGCCGAGGATCGGGAAAGAATTCCCACTCGCCGTCGAGATCGGTGCGCTGACGAATCACGTCTTGACTCCAGGGCGTGCTAAAGAGAACTCATGGGCGGTGTACGAGAGGCATGACCGCAGTTTGGCAACCTTAACGGGAGATAACCCGGGAGCTGGTGCGCAGGCCCCGCCGCCGCTCCAGCCAGGTGCCCGCCAGGGCACCGATCAGTCCCGCAACCGCGGCGGTGGCAGTGACGACGGCGATGCCGTAGGCAAACACCCGAGACTCGCTGATGGTTTGACCGACCGGACCAGGACCCACCATCCAGGCGGCAAGTGGACCCAATGTTCCGTCCAAGAACCCAACGGCCGCGGCCGCAGCCACCGCAGCGGTCAGACCACCGCGAAGGGAGGCGAGCAGGCCGACACTGAGGTAGACGAAAAGCGAGACCGCACCGAGACGGGAGTACGGGAATCCCAACGGCCTTCCGGTCAGGGCACCAACGATGTCCAGGGCCACCAGCAATGCCGCGGCGCCGAGGATGACCGGGGTAACCCGCTTCATAGAGCTCCTCTCGTCTGAACGACCCAGGGCCCTGCATCGTGATTGAGGTTGGAATGGTGCAGGACAGTAAGGTGTACTCATGTCATTCGATCAACAAGCGGGGTGGGCGATCTGCCGTGTGGTTTGGCTCGGTGTACTTTTAGGTCTCTGCTGCCCTCCCTCCTTTTCTGGAGCTGATGTCCCATGCTTCTCGTGTTTCTCGCGATTGGAGTGGTTGCTGGAGTGTTATCGGGATTGTTCGGCATTGGTGGTGGTATCGTCATAATCCCTTCGCTCATCTTCTTCGCCAAGTTCCACACCAAGCTGGCCATCGGCACCTCACTCGGCGCAATGCTCCTTCCGGTAGGCCTTCTGGGGGCTTACGCCTACTACCAGCAGGGCAACATCCATCTCAAAGGCTCCCTCCTGATTGGCCTGGGCCTCTTCTTCGGCGCCTACCTGGGCGCCCGGCTGGCCCAAACCATTCCGAGCCCGACCCTGCAGCGGATGTTTGCCGTGTTCATCGTGCTCATGGCTATTCGACTCTGGCTCGAGGCGGGGAGGGGATAAGCTATGGCCGACGCATCCGCACCTATCCGGCTCACCTCTGCCGACTTCAGCCATGGCGGCAGCATTCCCCGGACCCACAGCTGTGAGGGCGAGAATCTCTCACCCGCCCTGGCCTGGGAGGGGGTTCCGGTCGACCACCGAAGCATGGCGGTCGTCTGTGACGATCCGGACGCACCCCGTGGCACCTGGGTGCATTGGGTCTTGTATAACCTGCCGGGGACGACGGTGGAGCTGTCCCGCGGAGTCCCTGCCCTGCCGGAGCTCCCCTCCGGCGCGCGCCAAGGCCGAAACGACTCGGGGGAAATCGGCTACAGTGGGCCTTGTCCTCCTGCGGGAAGGCCGCATCGGTATTACTTCCGCCTCTATGCTCTGGACATCATGCTCACCCTTCCCCACGGGGTCTCCAAGGCCGAGCTGGAGGCTGCCATGTCCGATCACATTCTGGCTCAGGGAACATTGATGGGGACCTATCAGCGGGGCAGCGGGGCTGCAGGGCAGCAGGGCCGTTAAACCCCGGCAGGACCAGTTCGTTTCCGGAGACACTGCTCCGCCCCCCGGCCGCCGCGCTGCCCCTCTAAGTTTCAACTATGCCCCTCCTCACCCTCACCGACCGCGGATTTTACTGCGAACCGGGAGACTTCTATATCGATCCGTGGGAGCCCGTGGACCGGGCGGTGATCACCCACGCCCACGGCGACCACGCGACCTGGGGCTCGCGGGCCTACCTGACCGCCGAGCCCGGCGTCTCCGTCCTGCGGGCTCGCATGGGCCCGACCGCCGCCATTCGGGGCGCACGCTACGGAGAGGCGATCAGTATGAATGGGGTCACGGTGTCCCTCCATCCGGCGGGACACATCCTGGGGTCGGCTCAGGTGCGCTTGGTGCATCGGGGCGAGATCTGGGTTGTCTCCGGCGATTACAAGACCGACCCTGACCCTACCTGTACCCCCTTCGAGCCGGTCCGTTGCCACACCTTCGTGACCGAATCCACCTTCGGGCTCCCGATCTACCGCTGGCCGCCTCAGTCTGAAGTATTTGCCGACATCAACAGTTGGTGGAGGACAAACGCCGCGGCAGGCAAGGTCAGCATGCTCTATGGCTACACGCTCGGAAAGGCGCAGCGGCTGATTGCGGGACTCGATCCCGCCATAGGGCCCATTCTTACCCACGGAGCGGTCGAGCGGATGAACGCCGCCTATCGGGCGGCCGGGATTGCGCTTCCACCCACCCGCTATGCCGGAACCATGGAGCGGAGGGTAGAAGCCGCGGGCGCAATCGTGGTGGCGCCGCCCCATGCCAGTGGCTCCCCCTGGACTCGGCGCTTCGGCCACCAGTCTACGGCATTCGCTTCAGGGTGGATGCTGGTCCGGGGAGCTCGCCGCCGCCGGGCACTCGACCGCGGCTTCCCGCTATCGGACCATGTCGATTGGCCCAGTCTCCTGGCAAGCATAGAGGCATCCGGCGCGGCCGAGATCTGGGTCACCCATGGCTTCACCGCACCGGTTGTACGCTGGCTCCGCGAACGCGGTTTGGACGCCAGGTCGGTGCAAACCAGGTTCGAAGGCGAGCGGGATGATGAAGTCAGTGAGGAAGTGGGGACGCTGGGAGGCGGCGAAGCCGTGGCAGACGAGGCAGTGCTGTGAGAGCATTTGCCAGCCTCTTCAGCGCGATCGACGAAACCAACGCCACCAGCGAGAAGGTCGCCGCCCTGGTCGAGTACTTCCGAACCGCTTCCCCTCAGGATGCCGCGTGGGCCGTGCACTTCCTCAGCGGCCGCCGTCCCAAGCGACTGGTCGGATCTCGCAAGCTGGCCGCCTGGGCTTCCAGCGAGGCCGGCCTTCCCCCGTGGCTCTTCGAGGAGAGCTACCAGGCCGTCGGCGACCTGGCCGAAACCATCACCTTGATCCTGCCCGACACCGGTGCCTCAAGCGAGCTTCCTCTGTCCCACTGGGTCGAGCAGCGGTTGCTCCCGCTTCGGGGCGAAGACGAGGACGTTCAGCGCGAGGTCATGGTGGACTCCTGGCGTGAGCTGGATCGGCGGGAGCGCTTCGTCTGGAACAAGCTGATTACCGGCAGCTTCAGGATGGGTGCCTCACAACGTCTGGTCATCCGAGCTCTGGCGGAAATGAGCGGAGTCGAGGAAGGAGTGATCGCCCACCGGCTGATGGGCGCCTGGGAGCCCACCGCTGATTTTTTCCAGCGGCTGATCGCCCCGGACACCCGCGACGCCGATGTCAGCCGGCCGTATCCCTTCTTCCTGGCCCATCCGCTCGAAGGCACACCGTCGGATTTGGGCGAAATCGCTGACTGGATCGCCGAGTGGAAGTGGGACGGGATTCGGGCTCAGCTGATCCGGCGCGCCGGCACGAGCTTTCTATGGTCCCGAGGGGAGGAGTTGCTCAGCGGCCGGTTTCCCGAAATTGAGGATCAGGGGGCCCTGCTGCCCGAGGGGACCGTGATCGATGGGGAGCTGCTCCCCTGGATGGACGGCAGCCCGCTGCCTTTTGCTCAACTCCAGCGGCGCATCGGCCGCAAGAATCTGGGCCAGAAGATTCTGGACGAGGTTCCGGCCACGCTGGTCGCCTACGACCTGCTGGAGAGCAACGGAGAGGACATCCGCTCCGAGCCGCTCAGCATTCGCCGGGCCAGACTACAATCGCTGGTCGAATCGGTAATGAGCAGCGGACGGCTGATCCTGTCGCCCAGCGTCGGCGCCTCCAGCTGGGAATCGCTCACCGAAGCGCGGAGCAGAGCCCGCGAGGTCGGCGCGGAAGGAATCATGCTCAAACGACTGAGCTCGGCCTACGGCGTGGGACGGCGGCGGGGCGACTGGTGGAAGTGGAAGGTTGATCCGCTCAGTG
>DATKJJ010000113.1:0-2190 GCA_035543695.1 Gemmatimonadales bacterium
GAGTGACCCGCCAATCGAGCCGACGGTACTGGACCTTGTTCTGACCAAACGCAAAGAACTGGGCCTCTGCAGGAGCGGAGGAGATGGAGAGGATGGACAAAAAAATCCCCACCGTGCAGCAGCGCCTCATAACGGAAATCCCGTCATTGCCACCTTCCGCTCCTATCGATGAATCGTCCGGATCATGTCGCCCTGGGTGAGCCGCGACAGCGGACCGAAGTTGCCCACAACTTTCCCAAAAACCGTGTACGTCCCATCCAAATGAGGCTGAGGAGAGAGGGTGATGAACCATTGGCTGGCGCCGGTGTCGGGGCCGGACAGGGCCATCCCCAGCATGGGCTTGGCCCCGTAGCGATCGCGGTTGATCTCGTCGCGTATCGAGCCGCCGGGGCCGCCGAAGCCATCACCCCGCGGATCACCATCCTGCACCACGAAGTTCGGCACCACCCGATGCCATCGGTTGCCGTCGAAGAAGCGGCGGTCAACCAGGCGGAGGAAGTTGGCCACCGTCATGGGCGCATCGGGTCCGAACAGCTCCAGCTCGAGGGTGCCGCGCTGTTCTGTGTCGATGAACACATGCGGCCTTGCCAGGGAATCGGAGGCCAGGATGAATTGCCGGGTGAGCTCCCGATAGTCCTGCAGCGTGCGTCCGGTAGAGAGCGGATAGGCTGGACCCCATCGATCTGCCGCGTCAGGCCAGTTGGCCTCCGCCCACCGGCGCAACAGGTAGTTGGTGGGCCGCGGCACGGTCGCAAGGAATTCACGTTCGACCTGCGAGCCGGCAGGGCCACTACTCTTTGCAATGGCCAGGAGGGCACCGAGCGCGGATAGCGAGGCTTCGGGAAATGAATCGCGGACGGAACGGTTGTACATCTGAACCAGGGGGGTGATGTCGGCCGGGGCGGCTGCTCGGGCCAAGGCGTCGGCGGAGACACTCCGAACTGCTGCGTCGGCATGCCCGAGCACCCGACGAGCTGCGCCGATGAGCGCGGGGTCGGGGCCCGACACCGTGTCAGCCCAGGCCTGAAGTCCGCTCGCGATGACTCGGCCATCCCGATCGGAGAGGAAGGCCGGCGTTCCCGAGTGGCCCGCTCGGGCCCATCCCTCGGCCGCGGCGGCCCGAGCCCTCCAGTCCGCATTCGATTTCCACGGCTCGGCGGCGGCGGCGAATCCTGCCCGATCGATCCGAGCCAGCCCCAGCAACGCTTCGCGGCGAACCGCAAACCCGGCCTTCGATTGGACCAGACGACGCAAGGTAGCGGCCGCAACCGAGCCCCCCAGCTCTCCCAGACTGGACGTGGCCTGAACCCGGACGTTCAAGTCCGGATCTTCGACCTTGGACGCAACCGCAGGCCCCAGCAAGGAGTCGTGGTAGGTGCCGAGCGAGCGAAGGGCATTGATCCGGACCCCGGGATCCTCATCGTCCACCGCGCGGGCCAGCAGGCCGGACACGGTTGCGGGCGCAAGCTTGGCGCGTTGGGCATACTCCCGAGTCAGTACTCTGGCTACCGTCGCCCTGGTTTCCGCATCGTCGGCGCGCAACGCATTGATCAGATGAGTGCCTGCCTCGGGCGAACGGAGCCGGCCAAGCGAATACAGCGCACGCCACCGAACGTCCCGGACAGTGTCCTCGGCAAAAGGCAGGAGTGACGCGGCCTGAGCATCCGGTCCCAGCCGCCAGCTCTCCAGCAGCATCTGGCTCAGGGCGGGAGCCGGGTCGGCCTGGCTCAGGGCGATCTTCCCGCCCAGCGCAGAGGCAAAGAAATCCGCCGATCGCTTTCCCCCGATCTTTGCCAGCGCGGTAACCGCCTCGTTAGCGGTTGCGGTATCCAGTGGCGGCAGTCCGGTTAAGCGTTGAATCAGAGGTTCCACCGCGGCGGAATCATCAAGCAGACCCAGCGCGAAGGCCGCAGCGACCCGAACGGTGGAATCCGGTTGGTCCAGCACCTGCAGCAGGAGGGGAGTCGCCCGAGGATCGCCGATACGGCCGGCAGCAAGTGCGGCGGTGCGGCGGACCAGGGAATCGGGGGCCAGCAGCGCTCGTTGGAAGAGATCTGGTTGCCAGTCGCGGGCATCCTCAGCAGCGAGTACCGACGCCAACTGCTCGACCACGGCTTCCTCCTGTGCCGCCAGGAGAGACGGCGATAGAAGCGCTCCGCACAGGAGGATCAAGCCGCAGAGTCGTCTCAT
>DATKJJ010000114.1:0-2802 GCA_035543695.1 Gemmatimonadales bacterium
CTTCATCGGATCCCATATTGCCGAAGCGTATCTCACGGGAGGATGGGAGGTGGTGGTGCTGGACGATCTCTCCCGGGGTCACGAAAAGAACGTTCCCCGGGGCGCCCGCTTCGTGCGCGCGGATATCCGCTCGCTTGAGGCGCGACGCACCATTGCCACGGGTCGCTTCGATGTGGTCAACCATCACGCGGCGCAGATCGATGTCCGGGTTTCAGTCGATCGCCCGGCGTTCGACAGCGAAATCAACGTCGTGGGTCTGGTCAATCTCCTCGAGGGCGCGGGTGAGGGCGGGGTGCGGCGGTTCATCTTTGCGAGCAGCGGCGGAGTGGTCTATGGTGACCCCGAGGTCATACCCACGCCGGAGACCGCGCCCAAGCTCCCGGTTTCTCCTTATGGCGTGAGCAAGCTCTCCGGCGAGTACTACCTGCGCGCGCTGGCCGCGCTTCGTGGGTTCGAGGGGATCGCCATGCGCTACGCCAACGTGTTCGGTCCCAGGCAAGATCCCAAGTCGGAAGCCGGAGTGGTTTCGATCTTCGTGTCGCGGCTTCTGGCCGGCGAGCCTCTCATTGTGTTCGGAGACGGGAAACAGACCCGGGACTATGTGTTCGTGAAGGACGTGGCCCGGGCCAACGTGCTGGCCAGCACCGTGCCCGCGCCTCAAGGCAGCGCGTTGGACGCCCCGGCCTTCAATATTGCCACGTCGCGGCAGCGCAGCGTGCTCGAGCTGGCCCAGGCAGTGGGCGAGGTCATGGGGCAGAAGAAACCGCGGATGGAGTTTGCTCCGCCTCGAGCCGGCGAGCTCTTCCGGAGCGCCTTGGATGTGAGCAAGGCCAAGAGAGTGTTGGGCTGGGCGCCCGAGTATGCCTTCGATGACGGCCTGCGGGAGCTGGTGGACTGGTTCAAGACGGAGGCGACGTGATGCAGCAATCAGGAGGCGCAGTTCCGCAGTCCCCGCTCGAGCTGGTCCTGTCCTCGAGCCCGGAGACGAAGATCGTTCTCCTCGTTACCGCGCTGTTTTCTCTGGTCTCCTGGTTCATCATCATTCTCAAATGGTGGCAGTTTCGCAAGCTGAATCGCCAAGCGGACCGCTTCTTTACCGAAATGGAGCGCACCACCAGGCTCAAGGATGCGTATCACGCGGTCATGAAGCTGCCCCCCTCGCCCTACAATCGGCTGTTTCGGGAGGCGGTCACTTTCTATTCAGAGCTCCGCCCAGGAGCACTCCGGGATGAGCGGGGCGCCGACCGCAGCACGCTGACGATGACGCAGCTCGAGGCATTGAAGATGGTGCTGGGCAAGGAAGTGGCGGCCGAGCGCGACCTGCTGGGGCATTACATCCCCTGGCTCGCCACGATCGGCTCGGTCAGCCCCCTGCTCGGCCTGACCGGAACCGTGTTCGGCATCATGAGCGCCTTTATCGGCATCGCCTCAAAAGGATCAGGTAACCTTGCGGCGGTGGCACCTGGTGTGGCGGAGGCGCTGGTGGCCACCGCGGGCGGTCTGATTGCGGCAATCCCGGCGGTCATTGCCTATAACCTCTACGTCAACCGAGTCCGGCTGTTTGCCGGCGAGCTGGAAGGCTTTGCCAACGAGCTGATCGGAACCATGGCGAGGGAGGGATTGGTCTGATGGCGTCGAGTCTCGGTGGAGGATTGGGCAGTCAGCGTGGCGAGCTCCCGCTGATGGCCGACGTCAACGTCACCTCCTTGGTGGACGTAATGCTGGTACTCCTGATTATCTTCATGATCACGGCACCAATCATGCAAGGCGGGGTTGACGTTGAGCTTCCTCGCGCCGAGGCCCGACCTCTTTCCCCCAAGGAGGGCATGGTGGTGACGGTCAATCGGGATGGCCGCATTTTCATTGATCAAACTCCAGTGTCCTACACTGATTTCCGGGTCACCTTTCGGTCGCTGGTAGCGACCCGTAAACCCAGCGGGGTCTACCTGCAGGCGGACACCCGAGTACCCTACGGCGAAGTGGTGCGGGTGTTGGCAGTCATCCGGAGTGCCGGAGTGCAAAACGTGGGACTCGTGGCCGCCGAGGAAGAATCGTCGTGAAGATTCGGAGTTCCGACCGGGAGCCGCCGGGTCGTGCGGCCGGAATGGTCGGGACCCTCCTGGTACACGCGGCTGCGGTCGGATTTCTTCTCGGCACCGTCAAGCCGAGCAAGGCAGCTCCTCCAACCTATGCGGTGGATCTGGTAGCGGCTCCGGCGCCGACTCAGAAGCGACTGGCGCGCGAGGCGCTACCCACGCCGCCGCCGGAGGAGAAGCCGGCCCCGGTTAAGCCTACGCCGCCCAAACCGACAAAGGCGCCGGCTCCCCCGAAGCCCAAGACGCCGCCGCCGCCGACCGAAGAAAAGAAGGAGCCGCCACCCAAAACGACGTCCCCCGCAACTCCGGCTCCGGGAGAGACGCCCAGCACCGGCAGCGATGTGGCGACAATCAAGACGCCGGGCTTGGCGTTTCCCTATCCGGAATACCTGCGGAACATCGTGACCCAGATCTACCAGCGATGGGACCGGGCGTCAGCCAACCAACGCAATTTCGCGGAGATCAGCTTCTTGATTCTGAGGGATGGAACCGTCCGGGACATTCATTTCGTCACTCGTTCGGGCAGCTTTGCGTTCGATTTGAACGCCCAGGGCGCAGTCGAGGCCGCGGGCAACACCCGGGCCTTCGGCCCGTTGCCTGATGGCTGGGACGCTGACGTGCTCCCGGTGAGCTTCTACTTCAAGCCGACTCAATGATCAAATTTTCGGTTTTCCTGCTTGGCCTGGTGGCCAGCGCCGGAACGGTG
>DATKJJ010000115.1:0-4592 GCA_035543695.1 Gemmatimonadales bacterium
GGACCATTCCGAGCCACCATTGGCGCCAGGCAGCATCCGAGTCCCTTTGTCCGTCGGCAGGGCGAACATGTTCTCTTGCGGAGTAAAGTTCTCGGTCTTGCGGATCAGCGTCCCTGTGGCCGCGTCGAGGACGTAGACCCAAGCGGTCTTGCCGGCGTGCACCACGACCTTCTTTCCACCCAGGGTGGTGACAAGCGGCGGCGAAGTAGCATCCAGGTCCCAGACATCGTGAGGAACGGTCTGGTAGTACCACTTGGTTTTGCCGCTGGTGGCGTCGATCGCCACGACCGCGTCGGTGTAGAGATTGTCGCCGGGCCGCACGCTGCCGTCCAGGTCGGGTGAGGGATTGCCGACCGAGGCGAAGATCAGGTTCAGGTCCTTGTCGTACGCCGGAGTGGTCCAGACGCCGCCACCGCCAACCTTCCAGGCGTCGGCATATTTCGCGCTGTCTGCCTTCTCCTTTGCCACGTCACGATGCAGATCGCTGTCCTCGGCCTTGGGCGCCCAGGTGCCCCACCAACCGTTAGGCGCCTTCTCATCGAACGTCGGGTCACCCTTGGGAGCTGGAATCGAGTACCAGCGCCAGACTTGATCGCCGGTCATGGCGTTGTAGGCGGTGACGTGGCCGCGAATGCCATACTCGCCTCCCGACACGCCCACAATCACGTTGTCACCGATGATGAGCGGAGCGTGGGTGATGCTGTATCCCGCCGCCGGATCGGCCACTTCCTTGTCCCAGAGGACCTTGCCGTCTTTGGCGTTGAGCGCCACCAGATGGGCGTCCAGGGTGCCCATGTACAGGTGGGCGCCCCCATGAATCCCGAAGCCGCGATTGTTCGGGCCGCAGCAGTAGATCGTGGTGCCCAGCTTGTGCTCGTAGCGCCAGAGCTCCTTCCGGGTGGTGAGATCGTACGCCATTGCCGTGTTATACGGCGTTGTCACATACATGACACCATTGGCGACAATGGGCGTGTTCTCGAACGACCCGAGCTTGGCGATACCGGTCTGAAAGACCATCCGGGGAACCAGTCGCGACACGTTGGCCGTGGTGATGGCTTTCAGTTTCGAGTACCGCTGATTCCAATCGTTGCCCCCATACGTGGTCCAGTCTCCGGTGCCTTGCGCGGCAAGCGGCGCCGCCATGGCCAGGAGAACGGGGGTCATCCACCAACCGGATCTGGTCCTCATGGGCAAATTCTCCTCGGGGGCAGGGTCAAAGACGTGGCCATGCCGCCAAGCGGCAGGCCGAGGCCCACTTCATCTCCGATGGGCCTGGCTCGGTAATAATCAGAAGTCTCGATTGCGTAGATCATGACTGCGGCGCCAAGGCCGCGAAGGGGGAGGAGCCCAACGCCGGGGCGCCGATTAGTTCAGGGGCTGTAAGTATTTACCGGGTTACAATCTGACGAGGTCGCTTCTGGCGTCAAGTCCTGAATTCGTCACAGGAGAGGACTTCGGTGTGGAATAATCATGCAACCCGATGAGATGCAAAAGGTTGCATCAGCGAAACAAAGCTGAGGCTTTCTTGATCGTTTGCCATACTCCCCAGATCAGCGGTACCGATACCAGGAGCCAGGCGACCACCACCACGGCCAGACGCTGCTGACCGGACCCGGATTCACGCTGGTTGAATGGACTACTCATGTGATCTCCCGAGTGAACTATCAGCCCCTGGCCAACCCGTTATTCAGAGCGATCTATATCTATGCAACACTAGCGCGAGCGAGCCATGGCTCGGTCGGTCAGCTGATCGTCTGCCATGTAGTACCGGTCTGGTACCGGTCGCACTGCCAGATTGCAGAGAAACCCGATCACCAGGAGGCCCGCCATGAGATACATCGTGGTGTTGTAGGCCTGGGCGGCTGGCGTGCCGTGCTCGATCTGATACTCCCGGATGTAGTTGACCAGAACCGGGCCGGCCACGCCGGCGGCGGACCATGCGGTCAGCAGGCGGCCGTGAATGGCGCCGACGTATTGAGTGCCGAAGATGTCCGACAGGTAAGCCGGAATGGTGGCAAACCCCCCACCGTACATCGTCAGGATCAACACCGCGGCTGACACGAAGAGCGCGACACTGCCGATACGTCCCGCGTAGGGAAGGGTGAGGTACAGAATGGGTCCCAGTGAAAGGAACAGCGCGTACGTGACCTTCCGCCCGATGCGGTCGGACAGCGAGGACCAGCCGAATCTTCCCGCCATATTGAACAGGCTGAGCAATCCCACAAACCCGGCGGCGGCATCCGCCCTGACCCGGCCCTTGAACATCTCCTGGATCATGGGCGAGGCCTGCTCCAGGATCCCGATCCCGGCGGTCACGTTCAGGAACAGCACCGCCCACAGCAGATAGAAGGAAACCGTCTTGATTGCGTCGTCCACGTGAACTTGACGGTGGGTGATGAGTCCCCGGGCATTCGGGGTCGGAGGCAGCCAGCCGGTCGGGCGCCAGCCCGGTGCCGGGACCCGGAACAGGAAAGCACCCGAGAGCATTGCGACGAGATAAATCGTACCCAGGGTCACGAATGTTTCTGCGACACCCACGGAGGTGGCAGACTTATACCGGTCCAGCAGAAGCTGAGACAGCGGACTCGCGATCAGCGCTCCCCCGCCAAACCCCATGATCGCCATACCGGTGGCCATTCCCCGCCGGTCGGGAAACCACTTGATCAGGGTGGAGACCGGCGTGATGTAGCCGAGCCCCAGCCCGCACCCGCCCAGCACCCCATACCCCAGATATATCAGCCAGATGTTATGCAGCGACACACCGAAGGCGGAGATGAAGAAACCCAAGCCCCAGCAGCAGGCGGCCACAACCCCGCTCTTGCGAGGACCGGCGTGCTCCAACCAGCGGCCGAACACGGCAGCCGAAAGTCCCAGAAACACAATCGCAATGGTGAAGATCCAGGCCAGCTGGGTCTGCTTCCAGTCGCCAGGGGCGGATTGGCTTATGCCGATGACCTTGGTCAGCGGGAGCTTGAAGACACTGAAGGCGTAAGCCTGACCGATGCTGAGGTGGATCGCCAATGCTGCGGGAGGAACCAGCCAGCGATTGAAACCCGGCCCGGCAACGATGCGCTCCTTGGACAGCAGACCCGCCATGAGGGAGTCTCCCGAGATTAGGTTACTGCTGGCGCGAGCGGGATCTAGTCATCAGGGTTCGGCAGCAAGGTACAGGTGACGCTATTTCATTGCCAGATCATGTGAGGAAGTCCATGCCACGAGTCGTCCACCAGGCCCTTCTGACTGCCACCCTGGCCGCTGTGATCGCCTGTTCCGGGAAGTCCCAAAACGCCTCGTCCGCGCCCGCACCCTCAGCTGCCCCGGTTTCTCATCCCGCGACGACGGATTCGGCACCGGACGCGGCAGACACCAGCTGGATGAAATCTGATAGTGCAGAGCGAACCGTCTCTCTCTCGCTGGTGGTCACCAAACCGGCCGGCAGTCCGTCGGCTCTGATCAGCGGCTACCGCTCTGGCCAGGCCCAGATCGAGGTTCCTGTTCGCTGGACCGTCAAGTGGAACTGGCGCAACGATGACCCGGGGGCGGTGCACAGCCTGGTGGTCATGACTCAACGAGAGAAGGTTCCCCTGGAGGGCGGCCGGGCATCTTTCAGCAACGCCATGAGTCGCTCAGTCACGGAGGGTCTGGCGACGGGCCAATCCGACCAGACCACATTCGAGGCTGAAGAGGCGGGTTGGTACTGGCTGATGTGTGGCGTTCCCAACCACGCACTCAACGGTGAGTGGCTGGAGCTGCGGGTGAGTCCTGACGCCCACAATGGAAGCGTGCACCTCAAAGAACGATAGCCTTCGTCACGACTCCTGACTTCCGAACCGCTCCGGCCCTAAATCGCCTAGCTCCAAACCCACGGGTTCGCCGCAGATGAGCCGGGCCATTATCACCCCGGTGAGTCCAGCCAGAAGGATCCCGTTTCGACCGTGACCGCAGGCATACCAGAGACCCTGCAGTCTCGGTTCCTCTCCCAGGATCGGCTTGCCATCTGGCATAACCGGGCGAAGGCCGGCCCAGGTTCGCCGCACCTTCGACCGGATCAGTCCCGGACAGAGAGCCAGCCCACTCGCAAAGATCTGCGCCAGCCCGGCCGAGGTGACTGCCGGATCGAAGCCGACGTACTCCATGGTGGAGCCCAGGATTGCCTCGCCTCCCCGAGCCACCAGATAGGAATTCTTGTGGTAAACGATGGCCCGCGCCATCGTGGACGGCCACGGTAGCGCTGCCATCTGACCTCTCACCGGTTGTACCGGTATGGTGCGCGGAAGTCCCCGGATTTGCCCGGCCCAGGCACCCGCGGCAATCACTACCTGGGAAGCGCCGTAGTGCTCCCGCTCGCCGATAACGCCGGAAACACTGCTACCCGCGCTTTCGACTCCAACGATGCGGTCGCGAATCACGGTGGCCCCTCTGCGGCGGGCATCCTTCAGCAGAGCTTCTACCAACCGCGCCGGGTCGAGAGCGCCATCCCGCGGGGCCCACAGGGCACCGACAGCCGGACCTAGCCACGGCCACCGGTCGCGCAACTCGGGCGGGCCGAGCCACTCGCAGGGAAGCCCCTGACCTTTCTGCCAGTCCACCTT
>DATKJJ010000116.1:0-2812 GCA_035543695.1 Gemmatimonadales bacterium
CCGGCACGCAGCATTCGGACCTCGCTGTAGACCAGGACCACGGTGACCGGCTGGGGGATATCCTTCCGGGCCAGAAAGTCGGCCGGGTCCGGAAATGCCATGACCTGAAACCCCCGTTCGGCGCAGGCCCGAGCGAAGATCGGAAGGAACAGGCTGGCGGTGAGCTTGCCGGGGATGAAGCCATCTTTCTTGGTGCCCACCAGAACGATGGCTCCTGCGCTCGGTCCCTCGATCAGGTGAGAGAAGTCGGCGGGACGTCGGCTCCGAAAAAACGCCGGCAGGGACGTCCGAAACTCCTGCCACCGACTCGTGAAGCTCATACCGAGGTGCCCGTCACCAGGACGCGTCGAAGCTCATGCTTGGACCTCGCAGGGTGTCTGTTCCAGTAAGAGAGGCGATTGCCCCTATGCCGCAACCATTCCATTACGCCTTCTTCGTTCGGGATCTCGCCTCAACCCGCCGGTTCTACGGCCACATCCTCAGCTGCACCGAGGGACGCAGTACCGAGACCTGGGTCGACTTCGACTTCTTCGGCAACCAGATCTCAGCCCACACCACCGGCTCGGTGGTGCCGACCGAGAACACCGGGCAGGTCGAAGGCATCCGGGTGCCGATGCCCCATTTCGGGGCGCTGCTGGACTGGGATGCGTTTTCGTCCCTGGCCGCTCGCATTCGGGCCGCGGGAGTTCCTTTCATCCTCGAGCCCAGAATCCGCTATGCCGGACAGCCGGGAGAGCAGGCGACCATGTTTCTCCTCGACCCCAGCGGCAACGCGCTCGAGTTCAAGAGCTTCAAACACCCGGAACACGTCTTCACCGGATGAGGCGGCATCGGTCGGAGGAGGAAAAGGAGGGTTAGACCAAGGTGCATCTGGCCGCCCCAAGTTATGAGCGTATGCTAGGCCGTTCTGGATAGCAGCTTCAGCGGTGCCAGGGGTACCGGCAGGTCGATGGCCCCCCCCGGCCGGAGGATTCGTCATTCCGGAGCGCCTATGCGTCGATTCCGCGACTTCGTCGTGAGCTCCCTGGTGGGTGGTCTGCTGGTCCTGGTTCCGGTCTATCTCGCCATCCTGCTGCTGCTCAAGGCGGCCAAATCCCTGGCCGGATTGGTCAAGCCCATCGCCAGTCTGTTGCCGGACTGGCTGCCTGCCGACCGTCTGCTCTCGCTCCTCCTCGTATTGCTGGTCTGTTTCCTGGTAGGGTCCGCTCTCCGCACCCGCATGGGGCGAGCGGCCCGGGACCGCGTGGAGAGCTCCCTTTTCGAACGAATTCCCGGCTATGGCGTCCTGCGAAGCCTCACCCAGCAGATTGCCGGATATGGCCAGGAGAAGGCATGGAAGCCGGCTCTCGCGGAGATCGAGGATGCCCTGGTGCCCGCGTTCATCATCGAGGAGTTCGTGGACGGGCGGTACACTATCTTCGTCCCCTCCGTTCCCACTCCGCTCGCCGGCGCCGTCTACGTGCTCGGGCCGGAACGGGTGCATCCGCTGGACGTGCCGTTCACGGTGGCCATCAAGTCCATCTCTCGGTGGGGTGCCGGCTGCCGCGATCTAGTGGGAACATTGAGCCCTGCAGGTGAAGTGGCCCATTCGCCGCCGACATAAGTCGCTGTCATCGGCGGAAGCCGACTCGGTGTAGGCAGCGTCTAGGCCGGCGCTCGAACCCGCATGATTGCTCCTCGTCAGCGCGTTGTTCTGATACCATATGGCCTGATATGCGGCCACGATACTCCTGAGGCACCCTCGCCCGCGGCCGCCACCGTATCCGCGACCGTCGCACTATGGGATCTGGCCGTTTCTTGGTGAAGCGGCTGTTGATGAGAACACCTTAGTTGAGATCGGCGGCACCACGCCTCCGTGCTTCGACCCGAAGGGCGATCACAATGGGCTCGAGATTGATGGGCTTGTGTCGCAAGGTCAGCTGAAGGGAGCCTTGGCGATTCTCGGAGTCTTCGCCGGATGAGGACGGCCTCGGTCCTCGTCATCGGTGCGGGCGTGATTGGCGCGAGCGTAGCCTATCACCTCGCGCGCCGCGGCTGGCGCGAGATCCTGGTGCTCGACCGGTCTCCCGGTCCCGGCCAGGGCAGCACCGGCAAGGCCACCGGTGGGTTCCGAGCCCAATACGCCACGCCAATCAATGTGCGGCTGTCGCTGCTCTCACGGGAGAAGCTGCGCTGCTTCAGGGAAGAAACGGGCGGGAACGCTGGCTACCATCCGGCGGGGTATCTCTGGCTTGCTTCCACCGCCGGCGAGCTCGAGGTGCTCCGGTCCGCCCGAAGAGTTCAGCACCAGGAGGGGCTGACCGAGACGGTCGAGGTCGGGCCGGAGGACATCGCGCTGCTCAATCCTGCGGTCAATCTCGATGAGGTAATCGGAGGAGTGTTTTGCCCCAGCGACGGGTTCATCCGTCCCCTGGACATCCTTGGAGGGTATCTGACGTCGGCCCGGAAGCTGGGGGTCGAGGTGGAGTGGCAGGTCGAGGTCACCGGACTCAGGCTCGGGCCAGGCAACCGGGTAGCGGCGGTGGAGACGTCACGCGGTCCAGTTTCCTCGACGGCAGTGGTGAACGCCGCCGGCGCGTGGGCCGCCCAAGTGGCGCAGTGGGCCGGGCTCGATCTGCCGGTCGCGCCTCTCCGGCGTCAGGTGGCCGTTACCGCACCGACCGACCTCCTGCCGGAAGGCATGCCGATGACCATCTTCACAGCCGACGGCTTTCACCTGCGGGTCCGGGACGGCCGAGTACTGCTGCTTTGGCCCACACCGGGGGTGCCCGGACAGCCGTTCGATACTGGCGTCGACGATGAGTGGATCGAG
>DATKJJ010000117.1:0-4708 GCA_035543695.1 Gemmatimonadales bacterium
GGTTCTCTGTGATGGGGATTTGCTTCGGGCTATCCGAACTCATAATGCCGGGGTCGCGGATTCGAGTCCCGCCCCTGCTACTATCCCGAAGCCTCGCGCTCCCCCACCGAGCTGTGGGGCTTTCTTAATTCAGGCATGACACAGCCGAAGCACTTGGTTCCGGGCAGCGCCCGACCTACGACATCGTTAGCAACCTTCTGCCCAGCACATCACCGAATTCGGGCTTTTCGCCTGTAAGCCTCCGGCAGACGAGAAGATGGCGGCACTCTATCTGCCCTCCGGGATTCGACCTATCGCAGGGCTCCCCACCTGGCACCTGGCTTGCTCTTTCTTTCCTGATCCGTCTCCAGGAACGCCGCTGGCTGCGAGACAGAGTGTCGCAGGCTCTCTGGAACTTTCACCCGCACCGGAGTCGTGTATGTCTCGTCGGCCTTTCCTGCCCGCCCTGCTGCTGGTCTTGGTATCGCTAACCGCCTGCACCAAGGACGGCACGGGACCCAGCGACCCGAATACCGGTGGCGGTCCAGTCGATAGCGATCCGATCCCGAATGGGAGCTGGCCCAATCCGGACGGCACCGTACCCACGGTCCAGCCGGTGGACACCACGGTATACACCCCCACCGACACGCTCAGTCCCAGCATCGGCGATACCACCATAGCCCTATTGTTCCAAGCCGCGGGAGCTGCCCGATACAACCTGGGTACCTGCAGTTCGAACGGAACCTGGACGGCTCCGAACGGGACTCAGTACGGGCCGCACAATCCCAACTGCTTGAGCTATCGCATTAGTGGACCGGGTAACAACGGCAAGGGGCACTGTGCGCTTTCCGCCCAAGGGTTTCCCGGTCTCTGGGTAAACGCCGTGGGTCACGGGACCTCGCCCTATAGCCCCAAGTGTCTCGACCGAGGCACCTCGTCAACCACGCTGACGCTGAGCTTTTCGGCGCAGGCGGAGCTGTTCCAGGCGACCGATGGATCGGGTGGGAGCATGCTGAATTTCACCTCCGGCGGCGTCACCCAGGCGCAGCTGATCTATCATGGGACGGCAGCCGACAGCACCACCGGTGCCGGGGTCCTGGTGGGGACCGACAACGCCAGTCCAGCCCGAACCTGGTCGATCGGCTTCAGCCAGCCGGCCCTGAACTTTACCGGCGGAGCGGCTAATGGGGACCTCATCAGCGCCCTGAGCACATCTGGCGTCGAGGTCATTGCGTGCAATGTCGCGGTGGGCTGTTCAACGATCACCCTCAAGATCGGCGCATGACCCCCGCACGGTGATCGACTGGTTGGGCGATCACCGTGGTCGGGTTGGATACAGCTGGCTGATGGCTATCATCCGAGGCCTCGCGCTCCTAGAGTGCGAGGCCTCTTCATGACAGCGCCTGGTTGCAGAAGGAGGGCTAGTCTGCTTTCCCGCGCAGAGGCCTGATAGTGAGCTTTTGATTGTCCCGGTACATCCGGTCAATAGTCAGAATCGCAAGCAAGCCCGTTATTCCGCTGCCCACGACGATTCCAGCCCAGAAGACCACGAAGTCCCGGAGCGTCATGCCGCCTGCGCTTGGACCACAGTCCAACCGACTAGGATTATCATGTCCAGCCCTTCAAGACCCCCTAGGGACGCCCAGACGGATTGATCAGACCACTCACCGGAAAGGCCGAGCGCTGCCGCCCGGCCTTTTGTACTCCCCAGCAGGGTCCAGCTTATACCTGCTTCTTCTACCACGATTTCATCGGCGCAATCCGCTCTTCCAGCTCTTCTGCCGACAGCTCCAACTCAGCATCTCTCCCCGTGGCTGCCAGGTTCGATTCATCCCGCTTTGTGGCCTTCTGATCGGCGGTCGACTCGGTCCTGACCTGCCGTTTGTGCTCAGACATAGATCCTCCTAAAGAGTGACACGGGGTGAGGGCGATTTGCTGAAGCCCGGCGTTTTGTAAACCTGAGGCTAACGAGCTTCCGTGAATCCAGCGTGAATCTGGCGAGGGCGAGGAATTTCCTCGTCGGGTTCCAAGTGGCGGCCGCAGGGCTTGCGGCTCTAAAGCCCTCCCCATCAGTGATATACAAAACGTTTGTTCAGGTCCCGAGTGGTTGGCCGATACTCCCAGGTTGCCTTCTTCACCCACTCGGCAGGTCGGCTTTTGCCAAGGACCTGCAAGGAGCTGTAATGCCAAGCAGAATATTCCAGTACCTGAGCGGCGCCGCACTTGGGGCCCTCACTGCGCTCACACTCACGGCCTGTCAGCAAGACCAGCCGACCAGTCCTTCGAACGGGAGCGGCACAGACGGCGAAGCGATCATCGACTTCGAGCTCACTCCGGCGGGCGCGGCGGCCGCGAAAGCCTCGATGATGGTGGGCACTCACGGCTTGCCCACGATCCCGCTTCGGGAGCAGACATTGTCGCGAATCAATGCCAGTGTGGGCTGGGTGGACAACTCACCCTTCGATCTCAGCTACAGTGGCGGCCCGGTGGTGAAGGCCGCCACCCATTACGTGATATACGTGAACTGCGTCGCTCCGGAGACACCGGGGACCTGCTGGGGTAATGGTCCTCTGGCGCCGGCCAACTTTCTGCGCGACCTCAATGCCAGCGAGTATCTCCGCCTGGTCAACGAATACATCGGAGCCGACGCCAGGCTGAAGTTCCCGGTGGCCGCCTCCATGCGCACCACCGCCACCTTTGCCACCCCCAAGCGGGCGACGCTGCAGGAAATTCAGCACATCGTGTCCGACGCGATCACCGCAGCCGGTGGCGCGACCGGATACGCAGGGATGTACCATGTGTTTCTGCCCAAGGGCACCGAGGTGTGTATCGTCGCCGGTAACTGCTATTCGCCGAGCGATCCGGCCAGCTGGGCCTTCTGCGCCTTTCACGGCAGCGTGAACTTCGGCCCTACCCAGCACGTCCTGTTCACGGTGCAGCCGTATCAAGGAGTTGATGGCTGCCAGTGGCCCGGACAGACGCCTCAGGGGCTGATCGACGCCACGGGCTCCACCCTGGCGCATGAGGTGCTGGAGACCATCACCGATCCCGACTTCGACGCCTGGTCCAATGGGTTGTTCGGCTTCGAGATCTCGGACATGTGCTCCACCTTCAGCAGCAATCTCCTGCTGAACACTCGCCAGTACTTCCTCCAGTCGCAGTACTCGAACACCAAGCACATGTGTACCACTCAGGCGCCCGCCTGATTGCTTGGGGGGCTGCCCGGGGCCACAACGGCCTCGGGCAGATCTCCCGCCCTTACCCACTCCGGTACCAGGAATCAGTTTCCCGGGATGCCTCGGCATCCCCCCGAGAAGGACCGGCGAAGCTCCGAGCGGCAGAAGCCCGCCTACACTCCCAAGGAAATCCAGGAGCTCCAGGTGACCCGCGTCCACTTCCGGGAGGACTTTCTGTTCTGCCTCCTGTCCGACGGGAACATGGTCTGCGTGCCGTTGGCGATCTCTCCGAAATTGCTGAGGGCTCCGCGCCGGGTGAGATACCAGTGGCGCATCGAGGAGCAGGGCAGGACCATCCTGTGGGCCACGGCGCCCATGGGTGTGGTCACCGAACGGCTTAGCCTGAGCACTATCCTGGAGCACCCCGAGGCCCAGATCACCCAGGTCTAGGAAAAAACCTAGGCAGCCAGGAAAAGCGTCGCAGTTTACGCATCTACCCCTTGCAAATGGGGCAGTTAGCGGTCTTACTTGATGTGGGTTGGAGCCGCACGAGTTGGCGTGCGGTCGATTTTTTCACCAGGACCCTCTTCGTGGGGAGGGCAAAAGGCAGCAAGCGCTGCCCGGAGCCCGCATGCCCAGTCGAGGAGACCGCCGTTCGCGTTTCTCAGCCGAACCCGTGGTGTTGATCGTTGATGATGAAGAGACCCCCCGCTCAACAACCTCCCGGATGGTTCGCGCGCTGGGCTATGAGGCCCGAACCGCCCGAGATGGCCGCGAGGCGCTCCGCTACATCCAGCAGCACCCGGGCGAGATCCGTCTCCTGCTCACCGATGTGGTCATGCCGTATATGGATGGAGGCGAACTGGCCGAGCGAGCCCGGGACCTGCATCCTCGGTTGCCGATCGTCCTGATGTCGGCCTATCCGGTGGGCGAGATCGCCGAGTTGGTGGCCGCGTATCCCGAGCTGCCCTTCCTGGAAAAGCCCTTCACCACCGAGACTCTGCACCAGTTCCTGGCGCCCATCCTGGGTCCGCCAACCCCAAGGGGACGCCGGGCCAACGACCGAGTGCGCTACCGCGACCGGGCGAGGCAATCCAGCTAGGGTTGATGCCCGCACGGCGAATCTTTCTTCTCTCTCCCGCACACTGTGGCGGCAAGCGCGCCGCCATTTTGCTCAACGAACGGGCGGCCTTTCCCCTGGCCGAGCGGCTTCGGTCGCCGGGCATCTCACTGGGCGAGGCGTTCAGCTTCCTCAGCGGGCTCTATTTCAGGGGAAAACTGACCTACGCTGCCCACTTCGCCCGTCCGCCCGAGGGGCAGGCCGGAGTGCAAGTCATCACCACCGACCGGGGACTGCTCCCGCCCGACACCATGATCGGCCTACGGGAGCTGCGCGAGTTCGGCAAGGTCGACATCCGGGCCGATCGTCCCGAGTACCACACCCCACTGAGGCGCGACTTGAGCCGGCTGGAGGAGCTCGACGACCTCGAGGTGGTCCTGCTCGGCAGCGTCGCGACCGGAAAGTACGTGGACGTGCTGCTGGAAATGCTGGG
>DATKJJ010000118.1:0-4465 GCA_035543695.1 Gemmatimonadales bacterium
GCTCGGCGATGGGGCGGACCCCGGCAAATGGGGCCCAGGCCGCACCGGGCGAGTCCGGCTCGAGCAGGTATAAAGCGGTCACGAGCCAGTGTCGCGAATGGCGGGCGGAAGCGCGTCGAGCAGCTGCTTCATGGATGCGGCATGTTCGGCGGGCATCACCAGAATTCGGCCGTTGGCCTGGACCACGATCAGATCGCGGACGCCGCTCAGGACCACGGTGTCACGCTCCGCCCACACAATGCAATCCTCGGTGTTGTGAGCGAAGGCGCGCCCGACCAGGACGTTTCCATTGGGATCCTTGGGCCTGACCCGGGTGAGTGCCTGCCAGGTGCCGATGTCGTCCCAGGCGAAGGCTCCACTCACCACAGCAACCGAGGAGCTTCGCTCGAGCAGGCCCACGTCAATCGAAATCGGGGTGACCTCCCGAAAGAATCGCCCGATGTCGCCCGAGCGAAGATTTCCGAGGTACGGCGCCACCTCGGGGGTATGGGCCTCCGCTTCGGCCAGCAACTTGTCGGCGGTCCAGGCAAAGAGCCCAGTGTTCCACAGCGCGCCGGCTGCCATCAGGTCCAGGGCCGTGGCGGCATCGGGCTTCTCGGAAAACCGCGCCACCATTCGGGCGCCGTTGCCGAGGGCAGGACCGGGAACGATGTAACCGTAGCCTGTTTCCGGGCGAGACGGCACTACGCCCACCGTGACGAGCCGATCGTGCTCACGGGCGGTGGTTAGCGCGAGATCTGCTGTGCGACGGAATGCGGCAGCGTCACCCACAGCCCAGTCGGCATGCAGGGAGAGAACCTCAGCCTGGGGGTCGCGCCGAAGGGCTTCCCAGGTGGCCCAGATCAACGCCGGCGCGGTGGAGGCGGCCCTCGGCTCGATCAGCATGTTGGTGGAGACGAGCTGGAGCTTCTGCTCCAGCCTGGGCGCGAGAGCCGGACCGGCCACAACGAGTATGCGCTCTCGCGGAATCAGACCCGCCAGCCGCTCGACCGCCTCCTCGGCGGTGGAGCTGGAGCCCGCCAGTGGGAGAAGTTGTTTGGGATGCTCGGGTGTACTCAGGGGCCAGAACCGGGTCCCGGAGCCGCCCGCGAGAATAACTGCCCATCTCATGACAGCGGGGTCAGGATCATCCGATATCCTGGGCTCGGGTGCGAGAGTTCAACTCGGTCTAGAGCAATGCGGCCAGTGCGGGACGGTGCTGGCCGAGATCATGGAGAATCGGCCCTACATCCGATTCGGCGCTGGCCACAATTGCCAGGCAGTCTCCGGCCCCGATATGGGCCACGATCAGCAGCGCGCGATCATACTCGATGACGGCATTCCGGAGAGCGCCGCGACCGGCGCCGAGCCCCAGCCGGGTGGCATACTGCACCAGCGTGGCCGTGAGGGCGGCCAGGGAGTCCGGGTCGAAGGACTGGCGGGCAGCATGCTCGATGGGCAACCCGTCCGCACTCAGCACCAGCACAGCCTCCACACCGTCGCGCTCGACCAGGCCCCGCACGAGCTCAGTCAGGTTGGCCATTGTCAACTCCAGGCGGGAAAATTGCCCGGAACGTAGGAGTCGCCTCCAGTGAAGTCAAGAAAAAAATGTTGATTCCTTTTCCCGTGACGCTTAACCTTCCGGCTCTATGAAATCACTTTTCGGAGCAGGGATTCTGCTGCTGGCCGTGACCGCTTGCAGCGACGACAATGGTCTTCCCGATCCCACGATCACCAACGTGGAGCGGACCGAAACGCTGTACGCGCTGGAACAGACCCCGGTCGCCACAGCCAGCGCCTACGCGCTCGAAGGAAGCCGTCAAGTCCGGACCGATCTTTCCATCGACTTCGATTTTGCGTACAACGTCGAGCAGGGCGGCCAGCATGTGTTTCTCCCTCGGGCCACGCTCGGGATCGACAGCCTGGCCAGTGTCAAACCGGGGTTCCAGGCCAGCACGGAGACTTTCGAGGGGATCACGACGGCTCCGAGCAATGGATACACCACCGATTCCGTCATCGCGATTGCGGCGGGGGAGCGCTATGTGGTGAGAGGGCGGGTGACGTGCGTGTCGCTGGGGCTCCCCAAGTACGGCAAACTCGAAGTCGTCTCGTTCGACGACGTGGCCAGAAGCGTCACCTTTCGGATTCTCACCGACGACAACTGCGGCTTCAAGGGC
The DNA here is from genome assembly GCA_035543695.1 of Gemmatimonadales bacterium. Lineage (GTDB taxonomy): Bacteria > Gemmatimonadota > Gemmatimonadetes > Gemmatimonadales > GWC2-71-9 > CAVVWJ01. Next base: position 2,157 of record DATKJJ010000118.1, read on the forward strand.
CTCCAGCCCGGCCTACCCAACAACTAGTCGTGATTGACCTCAAGCGTCTCCGCCAGGATCCCGAGGGCACTCGGGCCCGCCTGCTGCGACGGCGAGATGACTCGCTGGGCCCGCTGCTGGATGAGATGCTGCAGCTGGATCGGCGTCGGCGCGAGCTGCTGACCCGGGTGGAATCCCTGAAGGCGGAGCGGAACGCGGCCAGCGATGAAGTCGCCCGGCGCAAGCGGACGGGAGAGCCAGCCGACGAGCTCATGCAGCGGCTGAAGGCATCGGGTGAGGAGGTTCGGGCGCTCGATCCGACGCTGCGAGAGCTGGAGGCAGTGCTCGAGGAGCGGGTCCTCTCCCTGCCCAATCTCCCGCTGGATGAGGTGCCCGATGGCGATGCTTCGGCCAACCGGGTACTCCGCGCCTGGGGCAATCCCCCAGTGTTCGACTTCACGCCACGGCCCCACTGGGAGCTGGGGACGTCGCTTGGCATCCTGGATCTTCCCGCCGGGGTGAAAATCACCGGCTCGGGCTTTCCACTCTACACCGGGGCGGGGGCCCGCCTGATTCGCGCCCTCGCCAACTTCATGCTCGATCTGCATACTCGAGAGCATGCCTACCAGGAAGTGGCTCCGCCGTATCTGGTCAATCGGGCCACCCTGACCGGCACGGGCCAGCTCCCCAAGTTTGCGGAGGACATGTACGCGTCGCCGGCCGACGACCTGTTTCTGATTCCCACGGCGGAAGTACCGGTTACCAACATCCATCGGGAGGAAATTCTCGAGCTGAAAGATTTGCCGGCCGCCTACGTGGCCTTTACGCCGTGTTTTCGCCGGGAGGCCTTCTCTCACGGGAAGGACACCCGCGGTCTCATCCGGGTCCATCAATTCGATAAAGTCGAGCTGGTGCGCATCGTGCAGCCACAAACCTCACCCGCCGAGCATGAGCAGATCACCGGGCACGCCGAAGCCGTGCTACGCCGACTCGGTTTGCCGTACCGGGTCATCGAGCTTGCCGCGGGAGACACGGGCTTTGCCAGCGCCCGGACCTACGATATCGAGGTCTGGGCCGCAGGGGTGGGCGCCTGGTTGGAAGTGTCGAGCTCGAGCACCTTCACGGATTACCAGGCCCGCCGGGCGAACATCCGTTATCGTCCGGCCCCCAAAGCCAAGCCCGAACTGGTGCACACCTTGAATGCCTCGGGCGTAGCATTTCCCCGCACTATCATCGCGCTGCTGGAGAACAACCAGGCGGCCGACGGGTCAGTCAGGGTACCGGAAGCGCTGGTACCCTACATGGGCGTCGATCGTTTGACTCCCGGTGCGTAGCGACCGGCTGCAGCGACTGGCCCCCACCATGGTGGCTGCGCTGGTAGCATTGCTCGCCGCGCTGAGTCTGGGCACTGGAATCCTGATCTTCCGGCACTTTCAAGCCGACGCCACGGCCACCAGCCGGCTCTACTCCGGCGTATTCGGCGGGTTGAACAATCCCCGGGCGGGAGCCGAAGCCGAAGCGTTGCTCCGCCTGGGAGAACAGGTGCGATCGCTGGGACTCCCGCTGGTGGTAACCGACCGGACGGGACGGGTTACCGCGGCGGCAAATCTGCCGTTCGAGGCGCCCCTGGATGCTCCACGGGTCAAGGCATACGCCGCGCGGCTCGACCGGCAAAATCCGCCCATTAGCGATGCGGCCATCGGTACGGTGCATTACGGGCCGCTTCCGGCCCAGCGCAATCTGATCGCGCTGGCGGTGCTGCAGGGACTCACCATCGCCGTCATGGTGGCGGTGGCGGTGTTTGCCTACCGGAGCGCGATGTCGGCTCAACGCGACCGGCTCTGGGTGGCGATGGCGCGCGAAGCCGCCCATCAGATGGGAACTCCGCTTACCAGCCTGCAGGGATGGATCGAGCGAGTGCGTTCGCACGCCACGCCACCGCCCGGGTTGGCCGATCATCTTTCGGCCGATGCCGAACGCCTCGATCGCGTGGCGCAACGCTTCGAGCGCATCGGAAACCCGGCCAAGCGCGAGCCGATTGGACTGGGCGCTCTGGCCGACCGGGTGGCCGGCTACTTCCGACCAAGGCTGCCGCGCCACGCCAACATGATCGATCTCAGGGTGGAGGCCGCGGGCGCAGGCCCCACCGTTCTGGGCGATCCGGTGCTGCTGGAGTGGGCGCTGGAATCATTGGTGAAGAACGCAATTGATGCGCTGCAAGGCCGGCCCGGTACGATTATCCTGCGGGTCGGAGCCGAGGATCATATGGGTGTCATTCGCGTCATTGACGATGGTCCGGGCGTGGCCAAGGAGCTGCGCCGGACCCTGTT
>DATKJJ010000119.1:0-2765 GCA_035543695.1 Gemmatimonadales bacterium
GGCATTCTATCCGGACTATGCCACCAGCGGCAGGTTCGTGGTGCACTATACGGACCCTGCTGGAGACACTCATCTCTCCATTTTTCATGCCTCGGCCGATCCCGACGTCGCCGATCCGGCCAGCGAGCTGGTGATTCTGACCGCAGACCAGCCCTATGCCAATCACAATGGGGGCCAGGTGCTGTTTGGGCCCGACGGCTTCCTCTATCTCGGCCTGGGCGATGGAGGTGCCGCGAACGATCCCGAGGGCAGAGGCCAGAACCTCTCAGACCTGCTGGGATCCATTCTCAGGGTGGACGTTCAAAGTGGAACATCTTACACCGTACCTGGCGACAACCCGTTTGTGGGGCCGGCCGGCGTTCAGCCTGAAGTCTGGAGTTATGGACTGCGGAATCCCTGGCGATTCACCTTCGACCGGGCAACGGGCGATCTCTACATCGCGGATGTCGGCCAGGAGCACTACGAGGAAGTGGACGTGGCACCCGGCGGTGGGAGTCCCGGGAAGGGTATCAACTATGGCTGGAACATCATGGAGGGCGCCCACTGCCTGAGCGGCGGGCAGTGCGACCAGACCGGGCTCACCCTGCCCACCTTCGAGTACGGCCACGATCAAGGATGCTCGATCACCGGAGGGTACGTCTACCGGGGCAACGCGATCCCCGCTCTGCAGGGTCTCTATTTCTTCGGCGACTACTGCCAGGGCTGGGTCAGGAGTATCAGGTACACCGGGGGTCAGGCCACCGAGCTCACCGACTGGCCCACTCTGAGGCCGGGCGGCTCGGTCCTCAGCTTCGGAGAGGATGACGCAGGAGAGCTCTACGTGCTCAGCTCGTCCGGGGGCGTGTTCAAGCTGATTCCCGCCCAATAGAATGCATGGAAAGCGCGGCTGAGCCTTCCAGCCAGGCTGTCTTCGAGCGGCTCAGGTCGCGCATTCCGGCAACGGTCCGCTTCGGAACCTCCACCTGGAACTACCCGGGATGGCAAGGCCTGGTGTACCACCAGGATTATGGCCCTAAAGGCGCCGCGGCTCGAATGCTTAAGGAGTACTCCGCCTTTCCCTTATTCGGGACCGTCGGCGTTGATTCGAGCTACTATGGGCCACCCACTGAAGCAGTGCTGACGAGCTACGCGGAAAATCTTCCTCCCGGCTTTCCCTGCATCAGCAAGGTCTGGAGTCAACTTACGATCCATACCTTCACCAAGGCACAGGACCCCGATCGCGCTGGAAAGCGCAACCCTGACTTCCTCAACCCCGATCTGTTCGTTGAAGAGATCTACCAGCCTTACCGCCGCTACTTTGCCCGGAACGCCGGGCCGTTTGTTTTCGAGTTTCAGACAATCGCGAAGTTTACCGGCCTGGACGCCGAGTCTTTTGCCGACCGGCTGGATCAGTTCTTCTCCGCACTTCCCCGCGATGCCGAATACGCGGTTGAAATCCGGAATGAAGAGTTCCTCACCCCGATGTACTTCGCGGTACTGCGTGAGCATGGTGTGGCTCACGTGTTCAACTCCTGGACCAGAATGCCGCCGATTGGCCATCAGCTCGACCTGCCCAACGCGATAACCGGGCCGTTCATTCTGGCCCGAGCCCTGCTCCGCCCGGGCCGGACCTACAATGAGGCGGTAGACGCGTTCGCGCCCTACGACCGGATTCGAGAGCCCAATCCCAAGCTTCGGCGGGACCTCGTTCGCCTGGTCGAGACCGCGGTGAAGACCAAAATTCCGGCCTATCTGCTGGTGAATAATCGGGCGGAGGGCAGTGCCCCGTTGACCATCGCCGCGGTGGCCGAGCTGCTCAAGCCGGAAGTCTGACCTCCACCGCCCAGGCGCGTTCTTCACCCGGCTCAAGTATCTGCCCGGTGTGCCAGCTGCTGACCGCAACGTCCAGCCGGTCAGGTGCGCCGATGCAAGGCTCCAGCGCCAGGTTGTAGTATGGCTGCCGCCCGGGCGGCGCCCAGCCCCGGCAGTTGATCCAGACCCCCACCTGCGACACCTCCGCTGCGCGTACAGTCATCTCGAGCCGCTCGCCTTTTCGTGGGTCGGTCACAGTGAGCGTACTACTCTCACCGGCCAGATCGCCAAAACACTTGATGGCCCAGCCGCCATTTTCGGGAAAGGTGAATCGATCGCTATTGCCCCCAATGGCGCCGGGCCAGCTCACGACATCGCGCTCACTCAGGTCATCCCGGCCATGCACGGCGTCGAGCTTCACCTGGGTTACTCCCGATAAGGTCAACTCAGACCCGGGTTGCACATTCAGGAGGGGATGACAGGACCAGATCCAGGGAAACGGCGCGTTGCCTCGGTTGAGGACGCGGTACCGGAAGCGTACCACCGGCTCCTGGGGATCCAGGGTAACCTCCCGTTGAAAGTCATAGGGAAAGGCGCTCCCCTGAGCTGAGCCGGCCAGCGTGGTTCCTTCGGCGTGATCGTACACCGAGCTGGACCAGGGAGCGCTCCACAGCTCACCGTGGTCGGGCAGGGGTGCTGAGCCTTCCGGCGCTCCCGGAACAGGACAGGGACCTACTGTGGGAAAGCATTCGTCCCAGCCGCCGCTGTCCGCGGTCTCCACATAAGACGTCCCTTGCTCCGGCAGCGCGAGCGGGATCTGATCGCTGCGCCAGAGCCATTCGCGGCCGTTCAGGCGCCGAAGGTTGGTGAGCTTCATTCCGATGGCCGGGACGGCGACAACTTCCAGCTCGGCGGATCGGAGAGCGACAGCCGGAAAGCCGGAGACCTTAGTTTGCCGGAATGACATGCCCGAA
>DATKJJ010000120.1:0-5534 GCA_035543695.1 Gemmatimonadales bacterium
ACCCTCGCGGTCAGGTCCACGAACTCTTCGCTCACATCTTCCGCCGCAACGTTGACGAACTGCAAACGACCGAGCGGGCGGAGCCCTTCCGTGAGATCATCGAACCGATCGGCGGGCACTTTGAGCTGGAGGGTGGCCGACCGCACCTGGTTCCGGCCACTCTGAACGGACGCGTCTGCCACGAAGCCGCCCACTCGTTGTGCCACGCGCCGCAGCTCAGCGATGGCCGTCTCGAGGGAGTCGACTTCGATACTCGCCTGGCCGGTTCGGACAATCAGACGTTCGCCTCCCACGGGTGCCGAATAGCGCGACCAAGTGTCGCCGTCTTCGCTGGCCTTGGGTGCCTGAGCCTGAGAGGTTGGCCGGCCGCCCACCACTCCCAGGGGCACGGGACTGGCTGACTTCGCATCGGCTTCGAGGTTCAGCTGGGCTTTCTCGGGCTCCGACTTGCTCAGGTGACGGTCACACGCCGTCAACAGTGCCGCCTGCAGCAGGCCGCTAATCATGATCTGTGCTCGCACAATGCCTCCTTGGGGAGCACAGGAGATGCGGGTCGCGAGATGGTTTGCACATGGGGAGAGCGGAGAAGGCGGAGAAGGCGGAGAGGGCGGATCATGCGGATTCTTGCAGTGATCGAGCCAACCTCCATGTAAGACCACCGGCCCGCTTTCGTAGATCTTCTAATTCCTCCCAGATTTCCGGAGTGATCAGATCCAAGTCTCTTGCCAGCATCAGGAGGTAGGATGTCTCTCCTAATGATCCCAAAGAGATGTCAGTGTAACGGCGGAACTCCCTGCGGCCACGCTTGGCGGCTCCCTCAGCGAGGTTGGCGGCCGCAGAAACTGCGGCCCGTCTGATCTGCGAGGTTAATCCATAGCGCTCGTGGGTTGGCCACATCTGAGTATGCCGATAGACCGCGACCGCCAATTCGTGACAGAGCTTCCAGGCCTGAAATCGTTCATGCGATGGCATCAGCTAACGTAGGCGCACACTGGGTGACGGGCGAACCCAATTGTTGTGCCTTGGACCATTTCAACTCGTCGTCTTTACTTGTCCTTCTCCGCCTTTTCCGCCCTCTCCGCCTTCTCCGCCCTCTCCGCCCTATATTCCACTATGCCCGTGGACATCCTGGCCCTCGCCGCCCACCGAGACGACGTCGAGCTCACCTGCGCGGGCACTCTTCTGAAGGCCGTCGATGCCGGATACAAGGTCGGGATCCTGGACCTGACGGCGGGAGAGGCCGGAACCCGGGGTAGCGCATCGCTCCGAGCGGAAGAGGCCGAGCGTGCGGCCAAGATTCTCGGGGTCTCCGAGCGGCGGAATGCTGGATTGCCGGATGCACACCTGCAGAACTCGGAGGAAACCCGGCGGCTGGTGATCGACCACATCCGCCACTTTGCGCCACGCGTCGTCGTTCTCCCCTTCCCGGTGGGACGACATCCCGATCATCGCATTGCCTCCGAGCTGGGACGCGACGCCTGCTATCTGGCCGGGCTGGAGCGCTATCCCGCGGCCGGATCCGCCCATCGTCCTCACAAGCTGCTCTATGCTCTCTCCTATCGCGAGGACCCGGTCAAGCCGACCTTTGTAGTGGATATAAGCGCGCAGTTCGAGCGCAAGCTGTCGGCCATCAAGTGCTACGCCAGTCAGTTCGATGGCGCCAAGGCGGCCGGAGAGATTTTCCCCACCGGACAGGACCTGTATTCGCTGGTCGAGACCCAGAACGCGCACTACGGCTCCTTGATACGGAAGCGCTACGGGGAGCCCTTCTTTACCCATGAAACCATGGAAGTCGATGACGTCCTGAAGTTGGGCGTTCGGAGCATCTGAATAGGCGCTATCTTATCGATATGAAGCCGCCCGTCTACCTGGATCACGCCGCCACCACCCCGGTTCGCTCCGAGGTGCTGGAGGCCATGATGCCGTACCTGACCCACCAGTCCTTCGGAAACCCGTCGAGCGCGCATCGCTTTGGGCGGGCGGCCAGAGCCGGCATCGAGCAGGCTCGCCGGCAGATAGCGGAATCGCTGGGCGCCGAGCCGGGCCAGGTGATCTTCACCTCGGGCGGCACCGAGGCGGACAACCTGAGCATCGTGGGAGCAGCCCTTGCCGCCCGGGACCGGGGTGCGCCGATGTGCGCCGCGGTATCAGCGATCGAGCACAAGGCGGTGCTCGCGGCGGCTCATGCCGTGTCTCACCTCGGCGGGCGGGAGCTGCTGCTGCCGGTCGACAGCGCGGGCATGCTCGAGCTGGAGGCGCTCGACCGGGCACTGGCCGAAACGCCTTCCGTCGTCTCGGTGATGTGGGTCAACAACGAGGTCGGGGTCGTCCAGCCGGTGGCTCACATTGCCGAACGTTGCCGGGACGCGGGCGTCATCTTCCATACCGACGCGGTGCAGGCAGTCGGCAAGCTGCAGATCTCACTCCACACCCTCTGCTGCACCCTGCTCACCATCTCGGGTCACAAGATCGGGGCGCCCAAGGGTATCGGCGCCCTGATCGTGCGGGACCGCAAGGCGGTGGAGGCAATTCTCCACGGCGGGGGCCAGCAATATGGGATCCGTCCGGGCACCGAAAATGTGGCCGGCGCTGTGGCCCTGGGGCGCGCGGTGCAGCTGGCCACCGCCGAGCGAGAGACCCTGGCTCAGCGTCTGATGAAGCTTCGAGACGAGCTGGCACGCCGGCTCCGGGCGACGGTGCCCGACCTGACGGTGAACGCGGAGGGAAGCGAGCGCGCACCCCATCTTTTGAGCATCGCGGTAGAAGGCGCGGACAGCGAGGCGTTGCTGATGCACCTCGATCTCGCCGGCATCGCGGCCTCCAGCGGGTCGGCCTGTTCGACAGGTGCGGTGGAACCATCGCACGTCCTGGTGGCCATGGGGGTTCCCCGGGGGCTGGCGCTGGGCACCATCCGGTTCAGCTTCGGCCGGGAGAGCAGCATGGACGACGTGGAGCGGGCCGCGGAGGTGGTGCCGGGAGTGGTGGCAAAGGTGCGGAAGCTCGCGGGGGTATTAGGTCGGGCGGGCGCGCGGGCGGACGGACGGAGCGACGGAACGACGGAAGGACGGATGGAGTCGACCGCCCGACCGGCCGACCGACAGACCGCTCGATGACCGCCCGGGTTCTGGTCGCCATGTCCGGCGGTGTGGACAGCTCCGTTGCCGCTGCCCGCCTGGTTGAGCAGGGATATGACGTGGTGGGCGCCACCATGAAGCTCTTCTGCTACGGCGAAGAGGTCCCCGACCGGCCCTGCTGCTCGCTGGATTCCATCAACGACGCCCGCGACGTCGCGGCGGCATTGGGTATCCCGCACTACGTCCTCAATCTCGAGGACCGGTTCAATCTGCACGTGATTCAGAACTTCGTGAGCGAGTACAGCAGGGGCCGAACACCCATCCCCTGCGTGCGCTGCAATTCGTTCACCAAGTTCCGCGACCTGCTGGCCCACGCCGATGCCCTGGACTGCGATTACATCGCAACCGGACACTACGCTGTCGCCCGGGACGGCGGGCTCTACCGGGGCGCGGATCCGGCCAAGGACCAGAGCTACTTCCTCTGGGGAATCGACCCCGCCGTGGTAAGGCGGATGCTGACGCCGGTCGGCAGTCTGAGCAAGCCAGAGACCCGGGCATACGCCCGACGGCTGGGGCTCACCACCGCGGAGAAGCAGGAGTCGGTCGAGATCTGCTTCGTGCCCAACGATGACTACGTCTCAGTGCTGGAGCGGCATCTCCCACCCGACGCGCCGGCGCTCAGCCCAGGACCTCTGGTTACTACCGGAGGCCAGATCATCGGCGAGCACCAGGGCTACGGCCGCTACACCATCGGCCAGCGGAAGGGGCTCCCCGGCGGCTTCGACGGTCCCCGCTATGTAGTAGAGATTCGCCCGGAGCGGCGGGAAGTCGTGGTGGGAGGTGCCGACGACCTGGCCGGCCACAGAGTAACGCTGGAGGAGTTGAACTGGCTGGCAGATCCGCTGGAGCCTGGCGAGCGCTGTCAGGTGCAGCTCCGGTACCGGGCGCGCGCCGCTCAAGCCGTAGTGTTGGAAAAGAATTCGGACCAGCTGATCCTGGCGTTGGAAACCCCCGTCCGGGCCATTACGCCTGGGCAATCGGGCGTCCTCTACGAACATGATCGGGTTCTGGGCGGAGGCGTAATCTCCTGAGGGCGCCCGCGCGTTCTCTCCTGCTGCACTGGATCCTGAATGCCGCGGCGCTGTGGATTGCCGCCGCGGTGGTTCCCGGCCTCGACTTCACCGGAGGGCCGGGCCGGCTCCTGTTGGTGGCCGCGGTGTTCGGCATCATCAACAGCACGCTCCGTCCCCTGCTTACCATCCTCACCTGCCCCCTGATCGTCGTCACCCTGGGCCTCTTCACCCTGGTAATCAACGCGCTGATGCTGCTGGCCACAGGCCGACTCTCGGAGAGCTGGAACCTGGGATTCACGGTGAGCGGCTTCTGGGCGGCGTTCTTTGGCGGGCTGGTGGTGGGGCTGGTGAGTACGATCCTTTCGCTGGTTCTTGCGCCTAAGGCGTCACGAGTCGCAAGTCACGAGTCACGAGGTGATCGCCCGAATCACTTCTGAAGATCCTCGCGACTCACGACTCCCGACTAGTACTTCAACCCCGCCGAATCAGCGAACTTCTTCAGCAACTCCTGCTGCTCTGGCGTCAGCTCGTCCGGGACATTCACCTGCACGCCGACCAGTTGATCGCCGCGCCGTCCGTTCTTCTCCAGCCCCTGCCCTTTGATCCGGAACCGGCGTCCCGGCTGAGTACCCGGGGGGATTCGGAGCAGAACCTTCTTCCCATCCAAGGTCCGCACTCGGAGACGGGTGCCCAGCGCGGCCTGCGCCAGATTGATCGGAACGTCGGCCACGATGTCGAGACCTTCTCGCCGGAAGAAACGGTCGGGCTGGACCTGGAAGGTGACCACCAGATCGCCTGGGGCGCTGCCCTGCCCGTTGGCCTGTCCCTGTCCCCGCAGCATGACACGGTCGCCATTATCCGTGGCAGGCGGGACGGTTATAGTAACCCGCCGCTCCGCCCTGATCTCGCCCACGCCCCGGCAGGTTGGACACTTTTCGGAGGGAATGCGGCCCCGACCCCGGCACTGAGGACAGGGCCGATTCACCGCAAAGCTCCCTTGACCGAAGGAGATGGTGCCCCGGCCCTTGCACTCGGGACAGGTGGACCAGGTTGCGCCAGGGGCGCCACCACTTCCGGTGCAGGTTGGGCAGGCCTCGGTCACCGGCAGGGTAACCGGGACCTTGCCGCCCAGCATGGCCACCCTGAACGGCACCTCGACTACCGCCTCCAGCGTATCTCCTCTCCCTGACTCCTCTCGCCTGCTTCGTCCGAAGATGGAGGAGAAGATGTCGCCCAAGCCGCCCAGGTCCCCGAAATCGAACCCCTGACCGCTCAGGTCGCCGGGATCCATTCCGCCACCCGCGGGCCGGCTTGCGCCCGCTCCCTGGGGGCGGCGCGACATCCCATCGAAGGCACCGAAGCGGCGCATCTGGTCGTACTGCTTCCG
>DATKJJ010000121.1:0-3560 GCA_035543695.1 Gemmatimonadales bacterium
GTCAATCAGTAGATCGATGATGTATCCCTTACGGATCTGAACACCCTTGTATTCCAGGGGTAACTCGACCTCGCTGAGATGAGGAATCCCGCGAAGCTTGAGCTCCCGACAAAGACAAGTGTGATAGCTCGATTCCAGTAGCCCTGGTCCGAGTTCCCGATGCACCTCAATAGCTGCCCCAATCACCTTTTCGCTAAGGGGATTGGTTGGATGATCGATGAGTACCACGGCTCCTCCACCAACACCATAAGTCCCGATGGCGGAACGCCATCATTGTTCCAGTTTGTTGTGTAGCTTTTCAGTGCCGATATTCGTGGACTGATCCGTGCTATCTCCGGGTTCTCCGTGTCTCCGTGGTGCGCAGTTGCAGTTTCGATACCCAAGGGCGCGGTGTGGCGGCGCCTGCGGCCGGAAGGGGATGGCGCGCCCGATTGCCACCCTAGCTGAACGCTAGCGCGCGGGGATTTCTGCTCTAACATTCGACGCACCTACCACAGCGAAACCGCGATGAGACTGTTCACCTGGGCCGGCCCCCTCGGGCTCGCCCTCCTCGGATCTGTCGCCGGCGCCGCTCAGAGCACTCCGCGCCGAGCCGACCTCGGCGCCCTGAGCCACTCGCTCGAGGGTGTCGTCTCCCGAATTGCTCCCGCCGTGATACAGATCCAGGTCGCCGCCTACGGCCCGGTGGGCGCCGGCTCTACCGGCCCCAACGCCCTCATTGGAACCCAGCGCAGCACCGGCTCGGGCGTGATCCTGAGCCGGGACGGATTCATCATCACCAACGCGCACGTGATCGAAGGCGGACGGCGCTTCCTGGTCATCGTGCCCCGTCCCGCCGTGGCCGGAACGCCCAACCGTTCGGTGCTCCCGCCGGTGTCGCTCGAGCTGCCGGCGAAACTGGTCGGGATAGACCAGGAGACCGATCTCGCCGTGTTGAAGGTCGAGGCAAAGGACCTTCCCTTTGCCCGGCTGGGCGACTCCGACTCGCTTGCTGCGGGGCAGGTGGTGCTGGCGTTCGGCAGCCCGTTCGGGCTCGCCAGCAGCGTAACCATGGGTGTGGTGAGCGCGATGGGCCGCCAGTTCCGCGACGAAGACCGGATGATCTACATCCAGACTGACACGCCGATCAATCCGGGCAACAGCGGTGGCCCGCTGGTGAGCGCGGATGGCCTGGTCGTGGGTATCAACACCATGATCCTGAGCCAGTCCGGCGGCAGCGAAGGCGTGGGCTTTGCCGCTCCGGCCAACATCGTTCGCTTCATCTACGATCAGATCCGGACCCAGGGCCGAGTGCGCCGGAGCGAGGTCGGGGTCTTCGCCCAGACCATTACCCCAGCGTTGGCTGCCGGACTCAGGCTGACCCGGGAATGGGGTGTGGTACTGGGCGACGTCTACCCCAACGGTCCGGCTGACAAGGCGGGCCTTCGGATCAACGACGTGATTCTCTCGGTCGACGGCAAGCCGATGGAGAATGCCCGCCAGTTCGATGTCAGCCTCTACGGCAGGAAGCCCGGGACTAGCGTGAAACTCGAGGTGGGACGTGGACTGCAGCGGCTGACCCTCCCGGTAGCGCTGGTGGAGCGCCGGGACCCGTCAGACGTCTTCCGCGACCTGGTTACGCCCGAGAAGAATCTCATCTCGCGACTCGGCATCCTGGGCCTGGACTTGACCCCCGAGCTCGCCCGGCTGATTCCCGGCATTCGCCAGGAGCACGGCGTGGTGGTCGCCGGTGTAGCCTCGGAGGCTCGCGCCGCCGCCGGTCCGGTTGCCGGAGACGTGATCTATGGAGTGAACGGCGAGGCGGTCAGAACGCTGGAGGATCTGCGCGGGGCCATCGGCCGATTCGCGCCCGACTCCACCGCCGTGCTGCAGGTGGGGCGGCAGGGGCAGCTGAGGTTTTTGACTGTGACGCTGGAGTAGTTACGGGTCGCGCGTCGCGAGAGGGGAGACTCGTGACTCGTGACTAACTTCCCGACTGGGAGAGATCGGCGGCGGGCATGATCCGGAAGCGGAACTTCTGCTGCACCAGCTGCCGCACCACATGGCCGCTGCGCTTGGCCGGCCGGAAGCGCATCCCGCCCAGCGCCGTCATCACCGAAGCAGTGAAACGGGGATCGTCACTGGACATCACATGGACCGTGGTGGTGTCGACCTGGCCGGCCGTGTCCACCACGTAGGTGGCCTCGACATCGCCCTGAGTTCCCGTGGCCAGAAGGTCCTTGGGGTAGATCGGCGCCGCGCTCGACTCGTAGCGCTCGACCGTCTCGTCTACTTGGAGCACGCTGAACGCGGTGTCCGGCACGTAGGGCGAGGCGGGGCCAAAGGGCAGCTGCCCCCGGGCGCCGCTGCCCTTCAGCTTGCCCCGCGAGCCGCGCGCGATTCGCTGCCTTTCCAAACCCGGGTCCGGGTTGAGGAGAAACCCGCCGTCCTGAGGGCCACCGCCCAGCTTGCCCAGCTGAAAGACCTCGGATTGCCGGTCGCGTACATCCACCCGGTCGGGGGGAAGCAGGAAGAACACCCGCGCCTCGCGCTCGGTGACGGGAATGCGCCATCCGTCGACGTTCAGGCTCAGCGCAGACCAAATGAGGAGCCCGTGTGCCAGGATGCTCAAGGCGGCACACTCGGCGGTCTGCAGGAATTTCCTGCCGGACTCCAGGAGGAGGAGATGCATGCTCAGGCCCGGGGTGGTTTGGACCTCACATATATGATGACGAATGTCCCGGCCAGCGCAAGCACTCCGGTTCAGCTGGAAACAAGCTGCCCGGCAGCAGGACCGGTGATCCCGGTCACATTTTCGGGCGGAGCGGGAGAAATGCCCTTCCCCCCTTCTCCTCCGCCGCTCATAATCCAGAGTAGCCTCAGGAATCCCACTGGTCCCGATCTTCACCCGCTGCGCCGCATCGAACAGGAGCTGTGTGTGCCCCAGGCATTCTCGTGTCGCCGCCCCGGACTGTTCGCCCTCCTCCCTGTGCTGCTGTTCGCGTTGTCCGAATGTGGCGGTGACAGCGATGGCGGCGGCGTCCAGCCGCCTAACCCTGTCGCCACCGTCACGGTCACCGCTCCCGGCGCGGCGGTGCAGGTCGGCCAGACACTCCAGCTCACGGCGACGGCAAAGGACGCCGGCGGTGCCGCCGTCTCCGGCGCCACCTTTACCTGGAGCTCCGCTGATCAGAACATCGCCACCGTGACCACTGACGGGCTGGTGACCGCTGTGGCCGAAGGGCAGACCCAGATCAGCGCGACCAGCGAGGGAATCACCGGAAGCCTCCCCATCACCGTCACGGCGACAACTCCGCCGCCGCCGCCTTCCGGCTCGGACACGCCGGCGCTGGAACAGATCGTCAGCGGACTCAAGTTCCCCACCGGCATCGTCTCGCCACCGGGTGACACTCGCCTGTTCGTACTCCTCAAGGCGGGGCCCATCCGGATCATCAAGGACGGCGTGCTGCTTCCCACTCCGTTTCTCGAGCTCACGTCGAAAGTCTCCAGCACCGCCGGGGAGCAGGGGCTGCTCGGCCTCGCCTTCGCGCCCGACTACGCGACCAGCGGGCGCTTCTTCG
>DATKJJ010000122.1:0-10617 GCA_035543695.1 Gemmatimonadales bacterium
CCGACGGGCGCTCTACCTGTCCCGGAACATCATCGCAATCAAGCTGGGCATGGAGGTGGGAGAACAGGCGGTGATCGCCGAGGCGCAGAAGTTCGGGCTCACCACCCGGGTGCCGGCGTTCCCTTCGATTCACATCGGCTCAGCCGATGTGATCCCACTGGAGATGATCGCAGCCTATACCACCTTTGCCAATCTGGGCACCCGCACCATGCCCAACGGCATACTCCGGATCGAAGATCGGAGCGGCAAGATCGTTTGGCAGCCCCCGATTCGTACCGTAGCCGTGATGGATACCCTGCACGCGTGGCTCATGACTGACGCGCTGCGGGACGTGGTCCGGCACGGCACTGCGGTGGGGTCGGTCGGCTCCCGCATCAACTTCCCGGCGGGGGGAAAGACCGGCACCACCAATGACGGATTTGACGTCTGGTTCATCGGCTTCACCCCAGAGATGGTGACGGGCGTGTGGATCGGGTTCGATCAGCCGCAGAAGATCAAGGGCAATGCGCAGGGAGGTGTTCTGGCGGCGCCGGCCTGGACCGCGATGATGCGCGAGGTGTACGAGCGGCGGAGCATACCTTCCGCCTGGGCTCGGCCCGCGGGACTGACCGCCTTGGACGTGGACAAGACCACGGGTTACAAGGCTACACCCTTCTGCCCCAAGGACGTCCACTACATCGAGTCCTTCATTCCGGGCACCGAGCCGACCGCGTTCTGTCCGGTGCACTCGCCCTTCGGCTCGATGGGTGGGGTGATGGGAGGTAGCGGACCCGATGCGGCACCAGCACCGGGAGCGGTTCCAGCCGTGCCGCCGGCCGGCTCGCCGGGGACGCCGCCTCCCCCGGGCGGCACAGCGACGAGTGGTGGTACGGCGGGGGTTATGGGGGGAGCTGGCCCAGTTCCCAATCCCCCGCGCTGAGGTGCGCCAGCGGCGGATAGCCGCAGGCTGGGTCCTTCCCATGGCCGGTGCGCCGATCGAGCGTGGCGCAATGCTGATTGGTGCTCACGGCCGAATCCAGTCAATCGGTCCCGATCACGTAGTGCCCCGGCCCCCTGGAGTGCCGGCCTCCGAATTTCCTGATGCTGCACTCCTTCCCGGCCTGATCAATACCCACACTCACCTGGAGCTCACCGGCTTCGAAGGCCAGGTGACCGATCCGGAATTCCCCTCCTGGATCCGAGGTTTGCGGCAGCTCAAGACCACCCGAACCCCCGACGATTACTTGCAGGGAGCCCGTCGAGGCCTGGCCGATTGCTACGCGGCCGGGGTCACGACGATCGCCGATACCGGAGATTCGGGTTCCGTCATCAGGGTGCTTGCCGAGGCAGGCGGCTCGGGCATCGCGTACCAGGAAGTTTTCGGCCCTCATCCCGCTCAGGCAGAGGACAGCCTCGCCGGCCTCCAACGCCGTGTCCAGGAGCTTTCCCCTCTGACCTCGTCCCGGGTCCGGATCGGAGTTTCTCCCCACGCGCCCTACACCGTAAGCGCGGCCCTCTTCAGGTCGGTCGCCGCTTGGTCGAAAGAGGAGCGCCTTCCTCTGGCCGTGCATGCCGCGGAGTCGAAGGAAGAAACTGAGTTTTTGCTGGCAGGCTCCGGACCTTTCGCCCAGGCGTGGCGAGAGCGGAATATCCCGCTTCCAGATTCACTGGGTATAGGCCCGATGGCCTGGTTGTCGAAGAATGAGGTACTATCTCCGCTGACGCTTTGCATCCACGCGGTGCAGCTCGGGACGGCAGACATTCGCGTCCTCGCCGACTCGGGGGCGGCCGTGGCACACTGCCCGCTTTCCAATCGTGCCCACGGCCACGGCACGGCTCCCATCGCAGCCATGATCGCGGCCGGTGTTCGGGTTGGGCTGGGAACCGACTCGGTCGTGAGTATTGGCCGCCTCGATCTGCTGGCCGAGGCGCGGATTGCCGGACAGCAGGCGGGACTCTCGGCCAATCAGCAGCTGGAGCTTTGCACCATAGAGAGTGCTCGAGCTCTCAACCTCGAGGCGGAGGTAGGAAGCCTCGAGCCGGGGAAATGGGCCGACTGCACCGTGATCAGACTGCCCCACACCGGGGAGACTCCGGCCGAGCGGCTTCTGGCCAGCTCGCAGAATGATGTACTGCGAACGTATGTGGGTGGAAACGAGGTGCACCGGTCCGAATGAAAACCCAGCGGCAGGCGGCCATCCTGCGGGTCATCCGCGAACGCCGAATCGAGAGTCAGGATGAGCTGAAGGACGCTCTGGCTTCCGTTGGTATCGTCGTCACCCAGGCGACGCTCTCCCGCGATATCCGAGAGCTTGGCTTGGCCAAGCTGGCCGATTCCGGGGGGGCCTACTACGCCCATCCCCATAGGGGTGCGGTGCGGCCCGAGCTGGGTCAGGTTCTCCCGACGTTGCTGGTCAGCATCGACGGAGTGGGACCCTTTTTGATATTGAAAACGGCCAGCGGTTCAGCCGGCGCCGTGACCGAGGCTCTCGATCAAGCGGGTTGGACTGAAATCATCGGCACCATTGCGGGCGACGATACCGTGTTGGTTATTACGCGAAATCAGCGTCTTCGGAAGGCGATCGCCAATCGCATCGAGGCGCTGGTGCGGTAGCCGCCGTCGGGCTGTCCAAAGGTACGATGGTTTGAACCTTACCATTCGGTGCCAGTGGAATTTCGCTGACCAGCTCGAGTTCCACCTCCAGACTTCCACCTAGCTTACCCTGCAGACTCAGGCGAATCTGTTCGAGACTGCCGTCGCTCCACTCTCCGGTGGGAACCAGTAGTACGCGCAGGCCATCGGTGGCAAATTGTCGAGCCTGCCAGCGGCGGACCTCCCGAAATGGCGAAATACAGGAGCCCACCACAGCGGAGTTGAGCATCCGGCCATCGGTGGTTCGAATCGTGTGCTTGGTTCGTCCGACCACCGGTCCCATCAGGCCGAGACCGCGGCCACAGGGGCAAGGCCCGGGGATCCGGTAGCCCAGGTCTCCGATTCGATAGCGGATGAGCGGCTGGGCAAAGCAGTTCAGTTGAGTAATGACTATTTCGCCTACGGCTCCGTCCGGAAGCGGTGTCCCATCCACGTCCACCACCTCGACAATCTGAACATCATCGTTGAGATGCAGTGCTCCTGGGCGCTGAGGACACTCCCACGCTGCCGGACCGATTTCCACGGTGGCGTACACGTCGAGCGGACGCACTCCAAACGCCTCCTGGCAGAGCCGCCGACAGCGGTCGCTCAGCGCCATAGCGCTGCTGTAGACCAGGCGGGGCTGGATGTCACCCACGCGGGCCTCGAGCACCGCTTCCGACAGGTCTTCCAGGGCAACGGCGTACGAGCTGATCATCTGCGGTTGCACCCGCCGGAGGAGACCGATCTGCTTCTCGAGCGGGTCGAAGCTGGAGAGCTGGTGCAGCGGCGGAAGGACACCCAGGTGGCGCAGCATCGCTACCGGGCCCTGCTTTCCGATGGGTCGGCCACTCCCGATGTTCACCTGGCGATCCCGCCGGCGACGCCCGAAGGCCACAAACAGCCGATCCCAGACCGCGGAAATCTGGGCCTGGTCGCGGTCGGTGCGGAAAACCCGGTGCGGCTCGCCGGTGGAGCCCGAGGTCACCACCTCGAAGCCCGCGTCGCTCGCCAGGCCGGCCCGATCGAACTGTTCCTGCAGGATGGGCTTGGTCAGGAAGGGGAGCTGCTGCAGCACCGCTTCGTCGTGGAAGTCGTCGAGCTGCACTTCGGCCCGGGCAAAGGCTTCCCGGTAATACGGAACTTTCCAGGCTCGCTCGGCTAAGCGATACAGCCGGCGCGCACGAAGCTGCCGGAGACGCGCCGGGGAACTCCACTGCTCAGCCCCGCGGCGCAGGGCAGCGTTATACAGGTACCAGATATTCGATATTGAGATGGCACGGAAAATAGACCAGCCAGTTTCGTGCGCCAAGCCCCGCCTCAGGAACCGCTGCCGGTTCCCGCGGGTGTCAGTGGGAGGACCGTCTGGAACTTCCCGCTGGGAGCGAGCCTGATGTCATCTACTGGCAAGATGTCATAACGAAAGGCGTCCCCCAGCCTTTCCTGAAAGCCGCGGTGGATGGCGTCTTCGCTGGAGGAAGACCAGCCGTTGCCAGGGATAATCAAGATGAGAAGATCGCGCGGCCCGGTCTGGCGCACCTGATACCGTTTGATCTCCGGAATGGCTCCCATAATAGCCGATACCACAACCGTGTTGAGCATGCGGCCGTCGGGCGAGCGTATGATGTGCTGAGTGCGACCCAATACCGAGCTCATCAATCGAAGGCCGCGGCCGCAAGGACATGGCTCTTCCCGGAGGCGGGTCAAATCACCGATCCGGTACCTGATCAGGGGCAGGGTCAGGCAAAGCAGCTGGGTTACCACTACCTGGCCCCCCTCCCCGGGAGGGGCAGGGTGACCCTGCTCGTCCAGGACCTCGATAATCTGGCTGTCGTCGTTCAGGTGCAGCGCTCCGGGCTGAACAGGACACTCCCAGGCTATCGGGCCAACCTCGTTGGCGGCGTATACGTCCAGCGGGCGCCGGCCAAAGGCCAGCTCTGCCAAATGTCGCCCTCGCGGACTCAGGGCGGTTCCACTGGTGTACAGTACGCGGGGGCGGAGGTCCTGGATCCCGGCATCGATTACAGCCTCGGAGATCAGCTCCAGGCCGATGCCATAGGCGCTCAGCAGCTGAGGCTTCACCCGCCGGAGAATTTCGAGCTGGTGCTCCATGGAATCGAAGCTGGAGAGCTGGTGCACCTGGAGTACGCCGAGTTTGCGGAGCAGCGCGGCCGGCCCCTTTCGCGCCACACTTCTCCCCGAACCGATGTTGACCTGACGGTCGAAAGTCCGCCTGCCATAGGCTCGAAAGATCCTGGCCCATGCGGCCGACACCTGAGCCTGGTCTTCCACCGACCGGTAGACCCGCAGCGGCTGTCCGGTGGACCCCGAGGTGGCGACCGTCACCAATTCGGGCGATAGCGCGCGGGTGAGCATTTCGGCGCCCCGCTGCTGGAGCGTGGCTTTCTCCAGGACCGGCAGCTGGCTGAGGATCCCGTCTTGGGTTAGATCTGACCCCTTCAGGCCGGCCGCGGAGAAGGCCTCCCGGTAGTACGGGGTTGCCGCGGCAGCCCCGATCAGGCGGCGGAGCCGGAGACGCTTGAGCTCGGTCAGGCGATTTGGGGCAAACCATTGCTCTTGGCCTCGGCGACGAGTCTCCCACAGAAGCTGCCAGAGCCCTGCTACCGATCCCACGTGACCTCCTTGAGGGCCTGTACTGTTCCCTTGCTCCTGCAGATGTCGCTCATTACGATACGATATCGCTGTGAGTTAGCCCACATTGGTCCGGGACTTGCGGCTGTGCTCGCCTGCTGGGTTCGAAAAATCCGGGGCATCCGCAGTGGTAGGCTACGGCCTCGTTCACCACATTGGGAGAAGTCGCGTGCGGTGTCTGGCGTTGAACGCCTCCTTTGAACCGCTTACCATGGTCCCGGTGCGGCGTGCCCTCAGGTTGGTTATCGAGGGGAAAGCCGAGATCGTCGAGTCGGATGACGGCGACGTTGTCCGAAGCGAACGACTGGTTCTTCCCAAACCTGCAATCATCCGGCTCGTCAAGTTCGTCCACGTTCCCCGCCGCTTCCGTCGTCAAGTCACCAACACATTCCTCTTTGCTCGAGATGGCTACCGCTGCCAGTACTGTCATCGCGGGCACTCGGATTTGCGCCATCGGGAGTGCCTGACCCGGGATCACCTGATCCCGCTCTCCCGCGGCGGCGACAACGACTGGACCAATGTGGTGACCGCCTGCAGCTCCTGCAATACACGAAAAGGGAACCACCTCCCGCAGGAATGCGGTATGCATCCGGCGGTGCCACCACACGAGCCACACTTCGTACATCTTTCCTGGGCAGTTCGCCGACTCTCTGTTACCCAAGCCAAATACATCAAGCTCTTCTATGGTGAAGAAGCGCTGCGGGCCTTGGGCGGGACGATTTAGCAGGATTTCAGCGAACCAAAAATGGCGGGCTTCTCGCTTCCAGTCTCTGGCTGGGCAGACCCGCGAGTCGAAGCAGGAATCGGGTGGCTTCGCGTCCCAGCGCATCACCCAGATTTCCGCCCCGGTCCTCGGACTGGCCCAAGTCTCCCGCCAGAAATCGTTCCAGCTCATCCAGGTCTGAGTCTGACAGCGTGGTAACCTGTAGACTTCCCGCGTAATAGTAGCGGCCCGGCTCGGCCGGTCTCACGTTGACCTGATAGGCAAAGGCCAGCGCGGCGCCCAGGGCGTCAATCGTCGCGTAGCGGCGCTCCTGGCGGGCTCTCCCGACGAAAGTGACCAGGGTGTACTGGTCCAGAAGCGGCTCATGCCGAATCAGGACATCCCATTCGGCCTGCCGCTCGAAGCTATCGAACCAGGCGCCCCGCGATCGCCACACCTCGACTCGATAATGCAGACGCACGGGCAGCCCTGATCGCAGAGCGGACAGCCAGCGGTTGTTTTCTTCCAGCATATTCTGCGAGCGGACGATGGGAGCTCGGGAGCCGCTGGGAGCGGAGTCCGGGGCCAGTGAGATGAGCAACCGGATGTCGCCCGAGTCCTGAGCCAACAGCGGCAAAGGCGCCAGAGACAGGCACCCGGCGCTCACCAGCGCACAGGTTCCCCACCGAAGAAAGCAGAGCAGCCGATCCGGCGAGAACGACACTAGAAGCGGCGCTGCAGCCTAACGGTAAACTTCACCGACTCTCCGGAGGAGAGGCTCTTGGCCAGGTACGCCCCGATCTCCCCGGCATCGAGTCCCACTCCTACGTCGAGCGCCCACTCGCTTAGAACCGGAATCCGGTTGACTGGCACCTGGCCCGGCCCATCACCAGCAAGCCAGGACTTGCCGGCGTCGCTCAGAAAAACCAGGTCTGCCTCTTCGATGCCGATGAACCGGCCGGGCTTGTCGGCCCCGCGGTCCGGCATTCGGTATCCCAGATTGAGCTTGAGGCGGGTACGCACTTCCACCTGGGTGGCGATTGACCGGTCGCAGAGCGCCGGCTGGGCCGGATCGTTGAATTCGCTGGGCGCGCAGGTAAAGGCTCGAAAGTCGAAGCCGGGCAACAGGTCGGTCCCGCCGAGAGATAGCCGTCGCTGCAGTGGCAACCGATCTCCCGCGATCCAGCCGTCGGCCCGGACCCGCGCGTTTACCCGAAGCGCCGGTGTGAGTCTGGCGTACCGCCTGAGGTCGAAGGAAAGCCGGTCGGTTCCATAGCCACCCCCCGTTGGTGGCGTGGGGCGCACCACCGGCGGCAATGCTACCGGAGCGATGTCATCGCTGGTGAGATGCTCGTAACGCCCGCTCAGCCACCAGCCGGTAGTGGGCAGGTCCCGATCGTTGCGGGTGTCGAACTCGGCGAGAAAGCCGGTGCTGAGGAAGTGGCCGTCGTCGATCAGCGGATTGCGTCGCCAGCGGTCACTGTTGCGAAACAGCGACCAGGGGTCGCTCGCCCGGACCGATGACTCTGCGTCCCAACCCAGGGAGAGCTCCAGGCGGAGGGTGGAGATCGGCAAGACGTAGGCCGAGCCCGAGATGCCTTTCTGCT
Organism: Gemmatimonadales bacterium; assembly: GCA_035543695.1. Taxonomy (GTDB): domain Bacteria; phylum Gemmatimonadota; class Gemmatimonadetes; order Gemmatimonadales; family GWC2-71-9; genus CAVVWJ01. The sequence goes on from DATKJJ010000122.1 coordinate 7,574, forward strand.
CGTAGTAGTCGCGATAGTCCCGCTGAAGCAGAAATGACGCCCATCCGTTTTCGCCGATGGAGAGAGGCTGGTCCTCGATCGGCTCGACTTCACTGTACAGCCGGCCGCTCAGGCCGAACTCGGTGCCTCCGGCGAAGCGCACATCGCCCCGGACCACATAGCCGAAGTCGCTGCGCGAGTCGGTACTCTGGCCCGCGGTCCGGAGGATGCCCCGGATGTCGAGCCGGGTATAGATGCTGGGAGAGGGGCGGTATTCGAAGAGTGGCCCGAAGTGGACCGGAAGCCCCTCGATCCGGTTGTAGGTACCGCCGGTGGATAGCGACAGCGTGGTACGGACTTGACCGGTTTGAAAGGTGGCACGGGCAGTGGCGATCTCGCCCAGCGGCCGCCGCCGCTCTCTCAAGGTGAGCAGGCCGTCAGTTCCCCTGACGACGGGGGCGGCATCCCAGTACACCCGTTCCGGACCGGCATGCTGCACCTGCTCGGATCGGAGCAGCCGACCACCTACGACCAGGATCTCCCCCTCCACCGCCGATCCGGGCAGCAGGTACAGCGTGCCATTGGCGACCGCCACTGGTCCGGCGACTCGTCCCGCAATCCTCAAGGACCCGCCATAGAGGGCGAGTTTCCCGTCGATCCTGGTCCCGGCGGGAATGGTGACGTCTCCCTGCATCCGGGTGGTGGCCGAGTCGTTGTAGAAGGCGATCAGGTCAGTGACGACATCGGCCGGTGGGCCGCCGCGCACGAACGAATCGCTCGGCCGCGCGTTGGGGTCGATGACGATGACGCTGTCCTGAGCCCACACCGGCCCGGCAAGCGCGAGCAGCAGCCCCGCGATGGTCAGACGCATGAACGGGTCTCGCGGCTGAAAGGGATTTACAGCTCGACTTCGGCGCTCTTTTCCACGCCCAGCCGGCGCATTCGCCGATAAAGGTTGGCTCGGTCGGTCTGAAGGATCCGCGCAGCCTCGGCCATGTTTCCCTGCGCCTGAGTCAGTGCGGCGGTGATGAGCTCCCGTTCGTACTCGTCCAGCGCATCCGTCAGAGAACGGCCCAGTACGACCGACGGCTGATTCACGGGAGCCGATGAGTTCCCGCCGCGGAGCACCTCGCGGACGGCGGATGCATCGATCAACGGTCCGCTCAGAATGCTGAGACGTTCGACCAGATTGGCCAGCTCCCGGATGTTGCCGGGCCAGGCATACTCCGACAGGGCGACCAGCGCCGCCTCGGTGAAGCTCACGGGGTGGCCTGGCCTGACCCGCTCCGCGAGATGGGCCACCAGGGCAGGGAGGTCGTCCAGCCGCTGCCGCAACGGAGGAAGCTCGATCGGGAAAACGTTCAACCGGAAAAAGAGGTCTTCCCGGAAGGCTCCGTGTTGTGCCGCCTCGCCCAACTGTCGATTGGTAGCTGCGATAACCCGGGCATCGATCCGGGTGGTAGCTTCAGCGCCGATACGCTGCAGCTCGCCCGTCTCCAGAGTCCGGAGCAGCTTGGCCTGAGCCTCCTGGCTCAGATCGCCGACTTCGTCCAGAAACAGTGTTCCACCGTGGGCCAGCTCGAAGCGCCCCAGCCGGCGTTCGGTGGCTCCGGTAAAAGCCCCGCGCTCATGCCCGAACATCTCCGACTCCACCAGGTCTCGAGGAATCGCCGCACAATTGACGGTGATGAACGGCCGGCCTTTCCGGCGGCTGCAACCGTGGATTGCCGCGGCTACGAGCTCTTTCCCGGTACCGGACTCGCCGGTGATGAGCACTCGCGCTTCGGTGGGGGCCACGCGTGCAATGAGAGCCCGCACCTGCTGCATGGCCGGGCCTTCCCCAATGAGGGTGGCCCGGCGGCCCAGCTCTTCCTGCAGAGCCCGGTTTTGCGCCCGAGTGCGATTGAGCTCGAGCGCTGCGCGAACCGTGACCAGCACCGCCTCCGGGCTGAGCGGCTTCTCCAGGAACTGGAAAGCTCCAAGCTTGACCGCGCGGACTGCATCGGTAAGCTGGGCCTTGCCGCTCATCATGATGACCGGTGCTCCGGTTCCGCGATCCCGCAGCTGAGTGAGGGTCTCCAGCCCGTCGGGTCCCGGCGGCATCAGCAGATCGAGCAGGACCACGTCGGGATCGATCTCGTCGAGCAGCAACAAGGCGGAGTTCCCGTTTGGCGCCTCGGTCACCACGAACCCTTCGGTCCGAAGGAGGGCTCCAAGCATCCGGCGAATGTTGGCTTCATCGTCCACCAGCAGGACCTGAGCCCCGTCGCTCATGTCGGCGCCATCTGAACGACGAAGGTGGCTCCGCCGCCGGGGGTATCGCCTACCTGAATGGAGCCGCCATGCATCTCGATGGTCTGCTTCACCAAGGCGAGACCAAGGCCGGTTCCTCCGGACTTGCCGGTGCAATACGGGTCGAAGATGCGCTGGGCCATCTCCCGCGGAACACCCGGACCGTGATCCCGGATTTCGATCCGAACCCCGCCACCATTGTACGGTGCTGCCACGATTTCGAGCTCGCCTTTACCATCGCACGCTTCGGCGGCATTGCGCAGAATGTTGCTGAACGCGCGGCGCAGGGAATCGTAGTAGCCGAGCAGCACCGGAGTCTCGGGGTCGAGCTGCAGCCGTGCGGTCATGCTGGGGGGGAGTGAAGTGCGGGTGAGCTCGGCCAACAGCTCGGTGAAGTCGACTGGAGCGGCCGGACCCTCCGGTAGACGGCCGAACTCAGTGAACTCGCGGGCCAGTTGCTCGAGCCGATCCGACTCGGCCGCCAGAACGTCGATGGCCTCAGCCTGCTCGGGCGCGGCCGACCGGTTCAGCTGAGCTATAGCGAGCCGGATCGGAGTGAGTGGGTTACGCATCTCGTGGGCAACCCGTCGGGCAGTCTCCCGAAATGCTCGCAGCCGCTCCGCCTCGATCTCCTGCGTTCGGGCCCGCTCGAGCCCGCCGGCCATCTCCCGGAGGGCCGTTCGGAGGGCGGCAAACTCGGGAGCGCCCCGCCTCGGGCGGTCCGGCGGGAGCGGCTCCATCCGACGGATATTCCCGGTCCAGCCGATCAGCTC
>DATKJJ010000123.1:0-6342 GCA_035543695.1 Gemmatimonadales bacterium
AGTCGCGGCCGAGCATGAGCTCGTGGAGGCCGCTCGCGCGGTACTGGGGCCCGGCTGCAACCAGCGTGTCCCTTGGGGAATTGCTCTGAGCGACGGCGGTCGAGCCGATCAGGGCGGCGGTAAAGCTCAGGAACAGCATGCGGCAGTGTTGCATCGGCTCATTTAACCCAGGTGGAGAAGACCTCGTGACTCTGGCCGTCGGCCGTCACTGTGAGCACCGCGAGCCGGGCCGGGCCGGCAGACGGCACATCCAGTCGAGCGAAGCCGCTGGCCTCCTTCGCGTATAGGGTTCCCCGAATGTTGGCCGCTTTTTCGGTGTGTTGGTAGATCCCGCCGCCGCTCACCAGCTGCAGCGGGACCGGACCGCCGGCAATGACCTGAAGGTTGTGTTCATGTCCCGCGGCGTACAGGTCTGGCGGCCTGCCGGAGAACGCCCGCCGGAAGGCAGCAATGAGCCGCTGATAGGCCCGAGATGACATGTCCTGGCTGGAAAGGCCGTGCTGTCGCGCCGAGGGATACAGCGATCCGATGAAGGGCAGGGGGAGCCACAACCAGGGCTCTACCAGGCGGAGGGGAAAGATGTGGTCCTCCCATCCGAAGTATCCGCCGTGGGGACCGCCACTGGATAGCGGGTGGTGGGCCGCAACCAGCGTCATTCGGGCTCCGGCATTCTGGAGGGCGCTGCGGAGCGAATCCACGATCTCCTGCTCGCTGTCCGTCGGGCAGCTCGAGGTTGGGTCCATGGGCTTGGCGGCCCCATGGAGCCACCATTGAGTGTCGAGCAGCAGCAGCCGAACTCGGGTGCCAATATCAATTATGCTGGGTCCAGGACAACCTCCACCCGGTTTGAGCGTGGCGTAGCCCCAGCCCACGGAGTCGATGTAGCGCTCCTGCCGGAGGGCTGCCTCCCAGCCACCCTTCCCGAATCGGTCCCAATCGTGATTTCCCAGAACGAAGTAGCCTTTGACGCCGGCCCGCTCCACAACCTGGAGCTGGGCCAGTAGGCTGCGCTCTGCTTCGGCCCGTTCCGGATCCTGCGGTTCGGGCAGGCCTTTGGGGTAAGCGTTGTCTCCCAGGAAGACGACCACGGTCTCCACCCGCTGCACGGCAAGCTCTCGGCTCAACGCCTCGAGAACGGGCTCCCCGCTGAGCCGGGGTGCTCCCGCGTCTCCCATCAGATAAATCCGGGTGGCAATCTCGTGCGGCGAAATCTCCGGCACGGGGGCTGAAGCTGGTGGCGAGCCGGCGCATGCAGCAGTGGCCAGACCCAAGAAGAACCAGGAGCAGGGTCGGGTCACCAGCGCGTGCTGGTCTGCTGTGCTCTCGCCTTGCGTCCATACTCGCGGCCGATCGCCAAGGCGATGAGGAGCCAGGCGGCGGCAAGCACCAGGTTTATGCGGGCAAAACCGTTCGCGGCCAGACCGAACGTCGTGGTCCCGACAAAGACGAGCAGGGCCGACAGGACATCGCCGCCCCGCACGAAAAATGAGTCGATGGCCTGTTTCGCCTTGTACTTCTGGTCGCGGCTGGTGGGGAGGAAGAGCACATTGCGCACGGTGTTCTGCACCGAATAGTCGGTAGCGTTTTCCGCGATCTTCACCACTCGAACCAGTGATAGAATAGGCACGAACGCCAGGACGGCATAGCCGAAAAGCGCGATGATCGGGAGAACCATAACGGCCACCCGGACCCCGAAGTATTTCAGCAACCGTGACACCAGGAAGAGCTGAACAGTGAGCCCGACCAGATTCACGGCAAAGAAAAAGTCGGAGTAGAACGCTCCGATGTACTCCGGGACCGAGAGGCCCCCGGCAGTTCCGGCAGCGACGGCGGCTTGAGCCGCTCCTTCCACCGTCCGGCCGAGGATGTATTCCCCGGTCGAGTTCACCCAGTTGAGAACCAGGGCCAGAAAGGCTACCAGCAGGAGATACCGATCTTCGAAGACGAGCCGGAAGGTCCCCTTGCGACCAACCGGGCCGGTGCCCGGTAGGGACACGGTCAGCTTCTTTACATCCTCGACCATCTGGACCTGGTATTCACCCGTGGCCGCCGGAATCTCAGCCGTGCTGAGGTGCACCGGCAGGTGGGTTTCTTGCCGAGCCCGCTCCCGGGCGTCGACCAGGTTGCTGATCAAGCCACCGGCCAGCAGCAGCCCGGCTGCTATGAGCAGCAGCTGCGGGACCCCGACAAGAGGAATGAGCTGGCTGGCGAAAACACTGGCCAGTACCGCTCCGGCCGACCCGCCGAAGGCAACGAGGGCAAACAGCCGCTCGCCCTGGTCCTTGGTGTACAGATCGTTGGCGAAAGACCAGAACTGCGCAATGATCATCAGATTGAAGATGCCCACCCAAAGAAAGAACGGCACACCCACCGGTACACCCGCCCGAGTGAGAGCGTAGAACGCAATCAGGCAGGCGATGAAGAAGGCCGTCACCCAATTCAGCAACCCTCGACGGGGGAGCCGGTCCGCCAACAGGCCATACGCCGGCACCAGTACCAGGAGCAGGAGCGCCTGCCCCGCCGCGGCATACGATTTCACTTCCGCGCCTTCGCCCGAGAGGATGAGCGCCTCGCGGACCGGCTTTATGAAGTAGTAGGAGGCCAGGAGGAGGAAGACGTTGAGGGCGAGCAGCAGCGCGGTTGCGCCCTCGCCCGCGCGAACGTCGGCAAAGAAGCGGAGCGAGCGGTCCAGAGGTCCCGGCTGAGCCGAGTCCGAGGCGGCCAGATCCGCCCTGGTTGCCATGATTACTGACTCAGAAGATGCGGGAATCCATCAGGAGGCGGCCGAGCCGAGTCCCGGCGCCGTCGTTCCCACCGGCTCCCACTCCAGGTCCATGGTCTTAGTGAGCACCTGCTGCCGCCCATCGGCGGACCGGAGTGCGCCGGCAGCGGGATGATGCCGGTCCCACCAGCGGTGGGCCCGCTCTTCGGTCCACCCATGGCCCGCCGCCGACGCTGCCAACAACCGGGAAAGTTCGTGGGCCGACTGGGGACGGTCTTCGGGCAGCTTGGCCAGGCATGCCAGAATGATTCGGTCCAGATCTGCCGGCACCTCCAGCTCGCTCCGCTGGGAGGGCGGAACCGGTGTTGCATTGGCGTGCTGATACATGAGCTGAATGGCGTTGGGGGCCTGGAACACCATCCGGCCGGTCAGGAGCCAGTAGCCCACGCAGCCAAGGGTATAAATGTCCAACCTGTGGTCCGGCACCCGATCGCCGCGGATCACCTCGGGCGCGATGTAAGCCGGCGTGCCGGTCGTGCTGTCGGGTTCGGTGAGCATCGTGGATTCCCGGTCTCCTTCGCCCATGGCCTTGACCAGCCCAAAGTCGAGAACCTTCACGAAGTCCACATCCAGCCCCATCCGACAGGTAAAAATATTCGACGGCTTTATGTCTCGGTGGATCAGGCCTCGCGTGTGGGCTTCGGCCAGCGACTCACAGGCCTGGCGCAGCAGGTGTACTGCTCGCTCCGCCGGTACCGGGCCATATCGCTCGATCAGCGTCTCCAGGTCGAGACCATCGAGGAGCTCCATGACGAGAAAAAAGGTGCCGTCCTGAGAGATGCCGAAATCATACAGGTTGATGGTGTGCGGCGAACGGAGTGAGGCAGCGGCTTCTGCTTCCCGCCGGAATCGTTCGATGATGATTTTTGCCGCGCCGGGCGAGCTGGACCCGATCAGCTCCGAGCGTATGAGCTTGATCGCCGCCGGGCGGGCGAGCATTTGATGGGTGGCCCGGAAGACCTCGCCCATTCCGCCCTTGCCCAGCGGCTCCTCCAGCCGGTAACTCCCCAGCTCGCGAGCCCGTCGCACCTGCTGCCCCAGGCGATGAATGATCTTGACCGGGATGACCACGAGAAAGGCGCAGATGTAGGTGGGGAGGAAATCCCACAGGATGTAGAACGCGTTGAGATGAATTTCCACCCCCCGAAGGTGGCTCAGCGCCAGCGCAACCGGTTCGGTCGTGGCAGCGAGCAGGGACGTTATCAACGTCCTTCTCGGCGTGTTCGGGACTATGGCGGGATAGAACAGAATCGGGATGCAAACCCAGGATACTCGGGGCGAGATGGGAAGCGGCGCCCACTGGCCGAGAATCGCAATCAGGAGGCATTGAAGGACCAGATAACCGGCGCCCACATCCAGGAGAATCGGTTTGCCACTCAAACGACGAGCCAGCCAGGTCATCCCCAGAGAGCTCACGACGCCAATACTGGAAACCAGATTGCCGGGAAAGGGCCAGAGCGCCTGCATGAAGGCCATCTGGCCCAGCCACTTCGCGACGATATTGTTGAGAACGAGGGTGATGACCCAGAGTGATACAAAGACAATGCTGACGATGCCGACCCGGCGGCAGGTCTGCCCCAGCAGCTCGACGGGAAGGCTCTGCCCCGAGGGCGATGATGTGGTGGTGCGGACCGGTGTCGAGGGCCGGCGGCCCAGCAAACGTCGTGTGTTCATAATTGCTTCAGGTCGAAGGAATCTTCTCTAAGCCTACCACTGTTTTTGGCTGTGGGCCATTGGCTGCTATGGCCAATAATCCTTAATCCTCGTACGTTCGTTTTGGTTCCGTCCTGGCCGGGATGGAATCTCGTCAGCATGCCCCAAAACCTTGGCTCCGACTTCCGTTCAGGGCTGACCGTGGAACCACCGTCGCGCCTCCTCCAGCTGGTTGCGCTGAGTAGTTGCCTCCTGGGCTGTCACCCGGGTGGTCCTCCCGCTGCCGCCCCGGAGCGGTGTGGACCTGCCGTTCCCGCAACGGCCCAGCATCCGATCACGGCCCGAGCCTTTGGTCTGGCGGGTGATTATGAATTGATTCAAGTGCAAACCCAGCCTACGGCGGGGCAAACCAGCATCGGCCGACTGCACCTGGTTCCGCTCGATTCTGTTGCCCGCTCTCATGCCGTGGGCGGCGCGGTGCGAGATCTGGTTGGCTGGCTGGAGACCGAACATGGCGACACCACCTGGCGCCCCAACGCCGGCTCCAAAGACCCGGCTCACCCAGGCGCCGTCCTGGCGGGCAATCATCTTCGCCTCGGTGAAGCAGGCGGCGCCGACTCCCATGCCGAACATCTCATGATTACGGCGGTGGGGAAAGAAGGATTCTGGGGCTGGTGGAAGGCCGAGCCTGGCTGGGAGGTAGGCCAGGAGGAGGGGACCAAACGCATCCTGCCCGATCCTGCCGGCTATTTCTGCGCTTCGAGAGTGCAGCCCTGAAGATCTCCTCTCCCAGCGCGGGACTCCTGCTCTTTCGACGACCGACACTCGGTCTGGAAATTTTCCTGGCTCACCCGGGCGGTCCCTTCTGGAAGGCCCGGGATGTGGGGGCCTGGACCCTACCCAAAGGCGTGGCCGAGGCTGGGGAGGAGCTTCTCTCCACCGCACAGCGAGAGTTTCAGGAGGAAACCGGTATCCGCCCTCAAGGGCCATTTATCTCCCTGGGTGCCGTGCGACAGAAAGCCGGCAAGATCGTGCACGCCTGGGCCTGGGAAGGTGAGGCCGATCCGACCCAAGTCACCAGCAACACCATGAAAACCGAGTGGCCCCGCGGCTCGGGCCGCTGGCTCACCTTTCCCGAAGTAGATCGATGCGCCTGGTTCAGCCCGGCACAGGCTAGGGAAAAGATCAATCCCGCCCAGGTGGAGTTTATCGATCGGCTCGAGGTGGCGCTGGGCCTGCGGGAGTCTCAATCCAATCCATGATCTCCACCCGGGTTCTCACGACACTGCTGCTGTTGCTGCCGATCCGCGGGGTGGCCCAGGGCTCACCTCCATCGCACGCTCGCGCCCGTGCGCTCGGGGTGATTCCGGGAACTCTCGACCCCGGAGCCGGCAATTCCATCACCGACGTTGCGGGGGTCCGGGTGGGTCAGACGACTGTGGTGCGGGGAGATTCAGTGCACACGGGCGTCACCGCGGTCCTTCCTCACCCGGGCAATCTTTTTCTGGATCGAGTTCCCGCAGCGATCGTGGTGGGAAATGGATTCGGCAAGTTGCTGGGCAGCACCCAGGTCAACGAGCTGGGAGAGTTGGAGACCCCCATCCTTCTCACCTGCACCTTATGCGTCTGGAAGGCCGCGGACGCGATGGTGGAATACCTGTTGGAGCGCCCCGGGATGAGCGACGTGCGGTCGATCAATCCGGTTGTGGGCGAAACCAACGACGGATACGTGCTCAACGCCATCAGGAGCCGTCCCATCGGCCGGGACGATGTACGCCAGGCGCTCACCCGGACTTCGACCACTGTGGAGGAGGGGAGCGTGGGCGCCGGGGCGGGGACGGTGGCCTTTGGCTGGAAGGGCGGGATCGGCACGTCGTCCCGAGTCGTTGCCGATTCGGGCAGCCGCT
>DATKJJ010000124.1:0-3016 GCA_035543695.1 Gemmatimonadales bacterium
ACCCCGTGGTTATCGAAGCGTATTTGCGAGGTATCGTTCCCCCGCTCCCACCCAGGCCCAAGGATCCCAAGCGGGAGAGACCGGGAGCCGCGATTCGTCGAGAGGAAGCCGCGGTACTGGAGTTCATTCAACAGCAGAGCCAGGCCAGACAGTAAGTCTCAGGCGGTGGCGTGCCCCGTCGAGGAACGCTGGTGGATGTCCTCGGTGGGAAAGGTCTCTTCGGTCGCCAGGAGTTCCGGATCCAGCTCGGGATCCTGGGAGTACTGGGCCGCGAGATGTTCCCCGGCCACCGCCGCCTTCACCCGCTGCAGTACCGTCTGCGCCGCCCCAAGCGGCAGTGAGAAAGCCCTCAGGTATTCCGCCGTCGCACGCTCCACCGGCATCACTCCCCGAAGCAGCTCGGCGAAATCGGCGGCGTTCTGGACGTGCGTGGCGGTGACCACCTCGGAAGATCGCGCGCCGACCATGCGGGCCAGCTCGTGAGTCTTCTCGTTGTAGTTGCGCCGGTACTGGAGCAGCTTGAGGATCAGGTCGAGCCTGAGCCATCGCATCCCACTGAGGGTGGGCAGCGGAGTCTGGGCCGAGAGGCTGTCGAGATCCAGCGTAGCAAGCGTGCGGGTCCAGACTGCTTCCTGCATCTCACCGGGCACCGGCACAACGGCGCAATAGAGCTCGAGCGCCAGGGTGGGCGACACCCGATGCGCGAATTCTCCGATGAACTGCTGTGCCTGACCCGTGTGCGAATCCACCAGCGTTTCCCAGTAGAGCGCGAGCGCCACCTGAACCCGGGTGCGCATTGCCGGAGGGAAGTTGCGAAGCGGGATTTGACTTGGGACGGGCATTCCACCTCCATAAACCGTCTAACAACTGCACGTTTCCGGACTTGCAGCAATGCATAAGGTAGGTGATCGGCCGCCCGGCGCAATGGCTGATACCGTTACACTGCAATGTCTTATGGTAAGTTGCCTTGCCACATCGAGTTCCCGAACCACGACAGACTTACCTGCCCAGAAATGCGACGCTAGCTAAGTCCCATCCGGACCAGCAGTTCCCGATACCGAGGGTGCTGACGCAGTCCATCGAAGAGGGGCTCCACCCGCATGTAGGCAAGCCAGCCGCGACGTTCGAGCATGGATCGTTCCGCGTATTGGAAGGCTTCGTCGATTTCGCCCAGCGCGAGGAACAGCTTGGCGAAGTCGGTGGGAGAGACGTACCGGTAGGTGGTCATCCGGTGGAACTCATCCAGCGTCGCTCTGGCCTCTTCCGGCCGTTCCTGGAGAATCGCCAAGCGAGCGAGGGCGGCCAGCGCATGGGTATCCCCCGGCTGGAGTACCAGCGCCTCCCGGAAAGCGGCCTCGGCATCCGGGTACCGACCCGCCATGCAGAGCGACAGCCCCATGATGATATGAGTCTCGAACGAGGTCGGGTTCATCATCAGGGCCCGTTCCAAGTGCTCGATCGCGAGCTCGGGCTCGTGCGCGTAGTAATGGAGCCATCCCATGGCCCGGCGAATGGAGACCGAGGCGGGGTCCAGTTCGATCGCCATCCGTCCCTGGATCAGGGCCTCGCCGGTACGGCCCATTGCCGCGAGGTACCAGGCGTACCACTGACGCCCGGTGGCATACCGCGGATTAAGTGTGATACTGCGTTCGAAGTGATACCGGGCCTTCTCCCACTCCCAGTCGTGGATGAAGATGACCCAGCCGAGCGAGGTGTGCGCCTCGGCCAGGGTGTCGTCGAGGGCAATGGCGTGAAGCGCCTCCTCCTTCGCGCGCCGCATTCCCTCATTGACCGGCGCCGCGCGGTAGTCGAGTTGCAGGGCGTAGGAATCGGCCAGCCCGGTATAAGCCAGGGCGTACTCAGGGTCTTCGGCGATAGCCTGCTCGAAGTACTCGATCGCCTCGCTGATGCCCTCGGGTGTGCGCTTGTTCCAGCAGAACCGGCCCCGCAGGTAGAAGTTGTAGGCCTTTAGATTCTGGGTATACTGCCGAGGGACCGGCTCTCCCATTTCGCCCAGGAAGCTGGCTCGTAGCGTGCTCACGATGGTCCGCGCAATCTCGTCCTGGATCGCGAAGACATCGGTGTCTTCCCGATCGAAACGCTCCGACCAGAGCAGTCTCCCATCGCTCACATTGATCAGCTGAGCCGTGATTCGGAGACGGGACCCCGCCTTGCGTACTGTCCCTTCGAGCACCGACGAGACGTTGAGCATCGCACCGATGGTGCGGACATCCTCCCGCCGCCCCTTGAGCGCGAACGCCGACGTGCGTGACGCGACGACCAGCCCTTCGACGTTGGCCAGGGCATTGATCAGCTCATCGGTCATCCCGTCGCTGAAGTATTCGTTCCCCTGATCAGCGCTCGCGTTGACGAAGGGGAGAACCGCGATTGATCGAGCTCGGCCGGTCGCCGGATAGGTTCCCGAGAGGCCCGACAGCGGGGTGACGAGCGCCTCGGCGAATTCCGCGGCGGTTGTGAAACGGCGGGACGGTTCTTTCGAAAGAGCCCGGAGCAACGCGTGCTCCACCGCCACGGGGACTTCCGCGCGGAGCTGGCGAATCGCAGGCGGAGGCTCCACCGAGTGACGCGCCATCGTCGCTCGGGGGCTGGTGCCGGCGAAGGGAGGCTGTCCTGCCAGCATCTCGTGGAGCACGCAGGCGAGGGAATACTGGTCGCTGCGGCCGTCGGTTTCCCGGTCTCCGCTCGCCTGTTCCGGGCTCATGTAGGCCGGCGTGCCGATGGCGAGGCCCGGCTCGGTGACGATGTCTGTGCTTGCCTCGGAGATAGCGCGGGCGACGCCGAAGTCGGCTACGAGCGCTTCGCCCTCATGAAGCAGGATGTTCTCCGGTTTGATGTCGCGGTGCAGGATGCCCTGGCGGTGGGCGTAGTCCAGAGCCTGTGCCACGGCGCGAGCAATGCGAAGGGCCTGGTCTACCGGAAGACGAGTCTCGCGAGTCAGCCTCTCACGCAGCGATTCACCACCGATTAGCGGCATGACGTAGTACAGCACGCCGTC
>DATKJJ010000125.1:0-2242 GCA_035543695.1 Gemmatimonadales bacterium
AGGGTACCGGCGCTCTGCACGCAGCCCAGGAGTTGTCCGAGGAGCTCCTTCGCAGGGAACAGACCGCCCGCCGGGCCGCCGAAGACAGCGAGGCTCAGTCCCGGCACGTGCAGAAGCTGGAGAGCATCGGCGTGCTGGCTGGAGGCATTGCCCACGACTTTAATAATCTGCTCCACGTCATTCTGGGGAACGCGGATATCGCCCTGAGCCGATTGGCCGGGCGCTCTCCCGCTCGCGGGCCGGTGGAAGAAGTCATTCGGGCCACGATGCGCGCCGCCGACCTGACCCGGCAGATGCTCGCGTACTCGGGCAAGGGGGCGTTTGTCGTTCGTAACCTGGACCTCTCCAATGAAGTGAGAGAGATGGCGACGCTGCTGCGCACCGCCATCAGCAAACAGGCCACGCTGGTCTGGGAACTGGAAACCGATCTTCCTCCGGTAAAGGCCGACGCCACCCAGATCCGGCAAATCGTCATGAACCTGATTACCAATGCCTCCGACGCCCTACAGAACGCGGGTGGGGACATCACCCTTCGAACCGGCGTGCTCGACCGAAGCCAGCTCCACCAACCCGGCTTCGCCTCTCTCATCGGCGACGCCGAGCGCACGGCCGACAGCAGCGAAGAAATGGTCTACCTCGAGGTCCACGATACCGGCGCCGGCATGACGCCGGACACCCTTCGCCGCATCTTTGACCCTTTCTTTTCCACCAAGTTCTCCGGCCGAGGGCTCGGACTGGCAGCGGTGATGGGCATCGTCCGGAGCCACCAGGGACTGATCCGAATCCGCACCGAGCCGGAACGGGGCACCAGTTTTCAAGTCCTCTTCCCCTCGGTCAGGGGAAAAGTGACAAGACAGGAGAAACCTTCCGCTGCACGGAGCGAATGGCGGGGTGAGGGAACGATCCTCGTGGTCGAAGACGAGGAGGAGGTGCGGGAAGTGGCCGAGCGCATCCTGCAGGATTTCGGCTTCCAAACCATTCCCGCGGTAGACGGACGGGATGCCCTCGACATCATGGAGAGCAGAGGGAGCGGGATGACCGCCATACTGATGGACCTCTCGATGCCGAGAATGGGAGGCCAGGAGGCCCTGCGCCAGCTACGGCAGAGCTGGCCCGATCTGCCTGTCATCATGATGAGCGGGTACACCGAGGAGTCCGTGGCGCCGCAGTTCAACGATGCCGGCCCGGGCGTCACCGCGTTTCTGCAAAAGCCCTTCTTCGCGGAAGACCTCATCGGGGTCCTTCGCCGCGTTCTGGTCACCGCCGCCCTCAATTAGACGGTCCAGTGCAACTTCGCCGCTGAGGCGCATCTCCCGTCCGGCGGCGGAACAGGTAGGCATCCGCCAAGTAGGCACCAGCCGCGGAGAGTCGTTTCTTCCGAAGCAGCATGTGGTTAGACCAGGGGCATCCGGCTGCTGCCACCTCCAGATTGGGGGCCGATAGCAGGATCGGCGTCACCGCTCCCCTGTCCCCGATACGGGCATATTATTGGTGGTACGACTGTTGCCGGGGTTGGAGCATCTTGAACCTTCGGGAATCCGTCTCGGCCGCTGGCTGAGGCGCCCGAAACCAGTGATGCGTCGGGCTACTGATGAGGTACATGACGGCCGATCTCACCCAGCTCTTCGAGCAATACTATGGCTCGCTCGTTCGGATGCTGTATCGCCGAACGGGGGACCGGGACCGCGCCGAGGATCTGGCCCAGGAGACTTTTGCCCGCGCAGTGGCGGCACCCCCCAACAACCCTCGTCCGTGGCTGTTCGCGGTCGCGCTGAACCTGGTGCGGGAGGATGGCCGGAGAACCGTGCGCCAGGGTCGGCGGCTCGAGCTGCTCCGGGCTGACGCCACCCCGGCTCAGGGACCGGAGGAGGATTTCGACCGGAACGAGCGGAGCGCCGGGGTGCGGGCCGCTTTAGCCACCCTGACTGAACGGGATCGCGAGGCGTTGCTGCTCAAGGCCGAGGGGTTCAATTACGGAGAGATCGCTGCCACCTTGGGACTCTCGAAAGGCGCCGTGGGAACCACGCTGGCCCGGGCCCGGCGCCGGCTGGTAGAAGCGTATAGAGCGGAAGGACGGGGCAAGAATGTCGCATCTTGATGAAGGCACGCTGCACGCGCTCCTCGACGGTGAGCTGGATCTGGCGGAAGTCAGCGAGATCCAGAAGCACCTGGGGAGCTGTGTAGCCTGTGGCTCCCGTCTCCAGGAAGTAAAGCAGGTGCTGGCTGAGGCTGACCGCCTGGT
>DATKJJ010000126.1:0-2815 GCA_035543695.1 Gemmatimonadales bacterium
AGGTTGAGGACCGTGAGGTCCATGGAGTAGAGCATGCAGGGCAGGGCGATGACCGCCAGGCCGATCCACTCGCGCCGCCCCGCCTTCATTGCCCTCCACTCACGATCAGCATCACCGCGGCCAGCGCACAGACCACGCCCGTTACCTGCCAGGTGCTGAGCCGTTCGCGAAGGATGATACGGGCGAGCAGCACCGTGCTGGCGGGATAGAGCGATGACAGGGTGACCACCACGCTGAGCTGGCCCAGCCGGGATGCCAGGAGATACAGCGCGTTGGCCAGCATGTCGATGGCGCCCGCGGCGAACACCAGCCCCACTACGCCCCTGGTCATCCGAAATGATGCCCGGGTGGCGATCGCCAGCGTTGCAAACAGCAGAACCGAAACCACACGCGCCATCAGTAGCGGCCACATTCCAGCTTCAGCCCGGCTCCGCGCCAGCGAGAGATAGAAGAACCCGATCGCCACCCCGGAGGCGAATGCCGTGGGCACGCCCGGTGGCAACCGGCCCCGATGGGCTCCACGCGCTGGCTCGGAACCGGGCGCCGTTTGTTGCTGGCTCACCAGAATGATGGAGATGATTCCCAATGCGATACCAGCGACGGCCAGCGGAGCAGGGCGCTCCCCCAGAACCACGGCAACCAGCACCGGAATGGCGACGGCACAGACGGCCGTCGTCGGAGCCACCACAGCCATGGTGCCGATGGCGAGCGCACGATAGAGCAGGGCAACCCCGATGCCTCCGGTCAGTCCGGCAGCGGCACCCCATAGCAGATCGTCGCGCGAGGGAGAGGCGGAGGGAAGCACCGGAAGAAGCAGCGCGACCAGCAGCATGCCGGTGAACTGGGAGATCACCACGACCGGAATGGCTCCGGCTCTCCGGCTGGTCAATCCCCCCGTGAAGTCGGCCGCACCATAGAACAGCGCTGAGCCCAGCGCGAGCAGATACACCATGGGATGGAGGGGCTTCTAGGACGCGGGCCGGCGGTTCAGCCCAGCTCGGTTTCTGAGGGCGTCGAGGCTCCACGGGCCGGCGCCGACCGCGGAGAGATAGAGGAACAGGAAGCAGAACATCACTGCCGGATGTCCCTGATTGAGAACCGGCCAGAACCCCTGGGGGGCGTGTCCATGGAAGTACGCGACTGCCATCTCGCCGGAGAGTACAAAGGCAACCGGTCGGGTGAAGAGTCCTGCCAGTAGCAGGGTGCCCCCGTAGGTCTCGAAGATGCTGGCCCACCAGGCAAGGGTGCCGAACGGAGCAGTCCCCCCTCCCGGCATGATCGGGGCGGGGAATCCGTAGAGCTTGGCGGTGCCGAACTGGATGAACAGAAAGGCGGCAACAATCCGCAAAACGCTGAGGAGATACGGTGTCCAGGAGCGCCACCGTTCGGCAATGGTCAGTGAGGTTCCAATCCTGGCAGTCATGCCGTCCTTCTCCCTTCCTGATCGAGGTCCACCCTTATCGTGCGCCACTTTCCTTGATTGAATCGCGCCACGCTTAGGGCGCAGCGGGTGGCATGACCCACGAGAATCGCGATCCAGATATCGATCGGGTCGAGGCTGCCGGCGCGGCGGATGAAGAAGCAGATGCCCAGCGGCACCAGAATCTGGGACACGATCGAGATGTAGAGCGGACTCTTGGTGTCTCCCGTCCCCTGGAGTCCCCCGGTATAGGTCAGCGCTGTGGCGACCAGCAGCCCGGAAAGGCTGAGAATCCGGAGCAGCTGAGTGCCGATCGCCACCACTGCGGGCTCTTTCATACCGAAGATGGCCAGCAGCTCGCTGGGAAAGAAGAGGAAGAAGGCGCCGACCAGGGCTGCCCCCGCCACCCCGTACCGCGCCGCAATGTGGACCGCCCGGCTGGCCCGATCCGGGTGGCCTGCGCCCAGATTCTGGCCGGCCACCGCGGCAGCAGCACCCATCAGGCCCACCGAGGTCCAGGTGATCAGGGAAAAGAGCTGGGTGTAGGAGATGGCGAAGGCCGCCTGTGCCGCGGCACTCTGGGCCAGGGATCCGATGAAGCCGAGCATCACCACTCCGCCGATGTTCATGGCTATGCCCTGGATTCCCGCAGGCAACCCGAAGCGAAACAGCGAGCGAATGATGGGCCAGTCGGGAGCGAGCCCGCGGGCTCGGGGAAAGGACACGACCCACCCACCGGTCCACAGCCTCCATAGCGCGTAGACTGCCAGGGCACCCGAGGCGATGACCGTCCCCATAGCAGATCCGAGCGTGCCAAAGGCGGGGATGGGCCCCCAGCCCCGAATCAGGATCACGTTCAGGACCAGATTTGTAATGGTCAGCACCAGGCCCAGGATCATCGGGGTCCGGGCGTCGCCGGCGGAGCGGAGAGCGCCTCCCAGCATGAAGAAGACCAGCATGCCGCTGCTGAACAGGAACATGACCCGGAGAAACGGCAGCGCCTCGCTCTTCACCGCAGGCGCGGCGTTCACCAGATCGAGCAGCCAGGGCGAGGCGAAATAACCGATGGGAGCCAGCACCGCGAGCGAAAGAAAGATGGCGGTAAGAAATGCCTGATACACCACGCGGTCGACTTTGTCCGAGTCTCCCGCTCCGGCGAACCGCGCCACCAACACGCTCATTCCGGTAAACAGCGACCCGATGAAGACGATCACCACCAGCATGATCTGCCAGCTCACGCCGATGGCCGCGTTGCCCTGATAGCCGACCAAGTGCCCGACCAGCACGTGATCGACGATCCCTTGAAGACCTCCGATGACGTTGGTGACCATCGTGGGCCAGGCAATCTTCCACACGGCCCGGCCGAGCGGCCCTTCGACAATGGAGCGGTCGTAG
>DATKJJ010000127.1:0-2533 GCA_035543695.1 Gemmatimonadales bacterium
GATGTGATAAAACGCAAGCACCTGGCGCGCCTCTGCCTCAGCGCCGCCGATCCGGAGCGCGCGATCGCCGTGGGCTTTCGCGTTTTCCAGGAGGGCTTCATCCGTGCTGGCATTGTTCCAGAGCGCCGCCTCGGCCCATCCCAGCTGGGCCCACGCCGCGGCGAACATCGAGTCCTGGTCCACCGCGGCCTGAAATTCCCCGATGGCCCGGCTCAGCTCCCCCGGCCCCGAGGCGCCCTGGCGGAGAATCTGCTGACCTCGGAGATAGGCCTCGTACGCCTCCGGCCGGCGCTGATCCAGGCCGGCGGTCTGTTCCTGGCGTTCACCGTGCAGACCCAGGACCTCGGCAACTTCCCGGGCAATGGAGGTCTGCAGCCGAGGGAGCGCGGTGGACACCGTGTCGTACACTCGCTGCCAGCGGGTGACCGGGGCCGGCACCTGGCTGACCTGGATCAGTTCGCTGCTGAGCCGCACCCGGCCCGGGGTGCCCTGCGCCGGCTCTCTCCGAACCTTGCCGGTGAGGAGGTATGCCGCCCCCAGCTGCCGGGCGACCGCCTGCAGTCCGGCGCTGTCGCGGAACCGCTCCGCACTCGCACTGGAGATGACCTGTAGCGAGGGGAGTCGTGCCAGATGGCCCCGGATCTCATCGGCAACACCATCGGCAAAGTACTCGTCCTCCGGGCGCCCGTTATTGGCGAACGGCAGCACGGCGATGTTCAATGGTGCGGCAGCAACGGTTTTGGTGGGCCCGGACCAGCCATTTCGCCAGAGAGCGAAGCTGGTGCCTCCCAGGAGCACGGCAACACTGGTGAGCAGGAGAGCCCGGCTGGGGATACGGGAAGCAGGGCGGGGGAGCCAACTGCCCGAATGGGCCGGGTTGCTCAACGCCTCCGCGAACTCTCCAGCCGTCTTGAATCGATCGTTGGGGTCGATCGCCATGGACTTCGCGATGGCCTGGCTCAGCCAGCGGGGCACCCCCGCCCTGCGTTGGCCGATGGCCGGAGGGGGAGTATGTAGCCGCTGGGCGATCACGGCCTTCGGAGTGCCGGTGTAAGGCGGTCCTCCCGCGAGCATCTCGTAGAGCACGCAGCCCAGGGCGTACACGTCGGCCCGTCCGTCGACCTCCTGCACTCCGCTGGCTTCTTCCGGGCTCATGTACGCCGGCGTGCCAACTGCAAAGCCCGTGGCGGTGAGACCCTCGCCCGCTGCCTTGTCGAGGGCCCGGGCCACGCCAAAGTCCGCGATGACCGCGTGCTGCTCCTCGATCATGATGTTTTCCGGCTTGACATCCCGATGTACGACGCTGCGCCGGTGCGCGTAGTCCAGAGCCGATGCCACCTCGCAGGTAATTCGGACCGCGTCCTCCACGTCCATGGTGCGTTCGCGGACTAGCCGTTGCCGCAGGGTCTCGCCCTCGACAAACGGCATGGTGTACCAGAGCTGGCCCGCCGCCTCACCGGAATCGAATACTGGGAGAATGCGGGGATGGCGGAGCTGGGCCGTGATGCGGATCTCGTGAAGAAATCTCTCCGGCCCGACTGAGGAGGCGAGGTCCGACCGCATGACCTTGAGCGCCACGAGCCGGTCATGTCGAAGGTCGCGGGCGAGGTAGACAGTGGCCATGCCACCCTTGCCCAGCTCGCGCTGGATCGAGTAGTGGCCGGCGAGCGCGTCCTGAATCTGGAACAGCAGGGGGACGCTCGGACCGGCAGTCTTGGTTTCGGGAGGCGTCGGGGCTTTCGCCCGTCGCACCGCACCCAGCTTTTCCAGGGTGGTGTGGGCATCCTCGAGGGCCAGGGACGCCGGCTCCCGGCGCCCCAGCCGGTTCAGGCTCTGGGCCAGTTGCAGGCGCGACCGGGCGGCCTCGAACGGGGTCTCATTCCGCTCGAACAGGGAGGCGCTGGTCTCTAGACGCTCGCAGGCGGCCTCGTGGTTGCCCTCGGCGGCAAGCAGGCAGCCCTCCGCATGCGCGACGATCGCCTGCAGCGGCTCGGTGCCTACGATTTCGGCGACGGTCCGCAGTTCGGCTATGGCTGTTCGGGCCGGGTCAAGCGACCCTTCACCAATACGAGCCCGGGCCAGAACATCGAGACCCGGTACTCGCTCGGTGCGGTCGGCCGTCGGCACCCGGCGGAGGTACTCCTCGGCCAACTCCGCCGCCACACCCATCTCGCCCCTATCGTGCGCCAGCTGCGCCCTGCCCAGCACCGCCAGCAGATGGGCGCCGCTCTTGGCCAGCAGATCTTCGGCCTCTTCCCAGCGGCCCTGCCGGCGGCGAAGGTCGGCCAGACGGATCTGCGCGATCGGCACCAGGCGGGGCTGAACCTGTTGGACGTGCCGGCGCAGGGCCTCGATCTCCTGTTCGGCTTCGGTCCAGGCTCCCCGGATCGTCAGAAGACCGGCGTACTGGATCCGGCAGGCGGAGAAGAGTCCGGTCAGATTCCAGCGCCGGCTGAACTCTCGGACCCGGTGGCACCACTGGGCCGCCCGGTCATAGTCGTGCACCTGCTCGCAGGCGCGGATCAGGTAGCAG
>DATKJJ010000128.1:0-3057 GCA_035543695.1 Gemmatimonadales bacterium
GCCTTATGGGCGGGTACTGCGGAGCTTCCATCCTTTGGGCTCGAGCGGGTCCCGCCCGAAATAGCGCTAGCGAAGGCCCAAGATTGTGGAAGTTGTGAGGGATACTACCTCGATGCCCTGCGCCTCGAGTGCCTTCCGTCCACCTTCTTCCCGGTCGACCACCGTCAGCACGCCGAGCACCTGGCCGCCCTCAGCGCGAACCATGGTCACCGCCTCTTGGGCCGAGCCCCCGGTCGTGAGCACGTCTTCGACGACGACCACGCGGTTAGCGGCGGCAAAGTTCCCTTCGATACGCCGCCCAGTACCGTGCGCTTTCGCCTCCTTGCGGACGCTGAATGCCTGCACCTGAGGAGGCGACTCGACGCTGGATGCCGCAATAGCGTAGGCCACAGGATCGGCACCCATGGTGAGACCACCGACCGCGTCCGGAGTCCAGCCCTTGGTTCGAATTGCCTGCAGGCCGACTCGGCCGATGAGCACGAGCCCTTGAGCGGACATGGTAGTGAGTCGCGCGTCCACGTAGAACGAGGATCTCCTCCCGGAGGCGAGCACAAAATCGCCGCGCTTGACCGAGCGTTCGAGCAGCAGCTGGTCAAGCGCGGCGAGTTCGGGATCTCTCGTCATCGGCCGAAGATGTTGCTCAGGAAGCCTCCCTTCTTCCCGGTCTCCTCCCGTACCGCCGTGCAAAAGCGCTGAGAGAACTCGTCAATGCTCTTACTTCGCTTGGTGAGGTCGCGCTCGAGTCCCGCCATCACGACCTCTTCGACAGCGGGAGAAAATTTGAGCCCCTTCACGGCCTGATTGAGAGGTTGCGGAGGCTGAGTCAGAAGCTGCTGAAACAGCTCTCGCGGAGAGCGCCCGGTGTAGGGCAGGGTGCCGGTCAGGAGATAATAGGCGATGGTGGCGAGGCTGTAGACGTCCGCCTGCTGATTCACCAGCTCGCCAGAGAGCGCTTCCGGAGCGACGTATTGCAGCGTACCGACAAAGAACCCTGTGCGAGTCAACCGCTCCTCGGGTTTGAGGTCCTGGTCCCGTGCGATCCCGAAGTCGAGCAGGCTGGCTCGCTGCGTCCCCGGGTTGTACATGATGTTGGCCGGCTTGAGATCGCGATGAATGATGCCGAGGGCGTGCGCGGCAGTCAGTGCTGCGCCGATCTGCTCGACGATGGTGGCGACCAGGGTCGGTGCCAGGCGGCCCGAGCGAAGGGCGAATTTCTCCAGCGGCTCGCCGTCCATCCATTCGAGGGCGAGATAGTACATCCCCTCGGTTTCGCCCCATTCGTAGGTCTTCACCACGTTGGGGTGCTGGACCCGGGTCCCGAACTCGGCTTCACGCAGGAACCGCTTTACGGCGACCGGATCCTGCCCCAGACGGGTGCGCAGGATCTTGAGGGCCGCCAGCCCGCGCTCGGGATGCTCGGCGCGATAGACGGCAGCGGTACCGCCCTCGCCGACGTGTTGGAGGAGGCGGTATCCCGCTACGGTTCGGCCGACGAGGTTGTCTTGGCTCATGAGATCGCGAGCAAAATTACCCCGGCGCCGGAACCCGAGCAAGCACACTGCTTGACGCTGTTGACGACGAACAGGTAAGCTAGGTCAATGAAAGTCTCTCTCGGGCCGCCACTTGCCGTCGCCCTCCTCTCTCTCGGGTGCGGAAGCTGGCAGCGGGAAGGCAGCTCGACTCCTCCAGACCGCGGCGAAACCCTCACCCAGATTCTGGATGTCCAGGCGGCCTTCAAGCGGATCGGCCGCCTTACTGCCGGTAGCCCGCTGCCATTCGTGGCCTCGGTCTCGTTTCTTGGCGGCGTGGGAGACACGACGGTCGCCATCATCGGCATCTCCCTCTCCAATCGCTCGTTCGGATTTCAGAGGGACGGCAACGACTTCGTGGCGCACTACCGGGTCGATCTGACCGCTCAGGCCCAGGGTCGGCCTCCCGTGACTCTCGGGAAGGATCAGACGGTTCGGGTCCCGAGTTTCGAAGAGACCCAGCGAGTCGATGAGAGCATCCTGTTCCAGGATGCCCTCCTGCTCCCCGCGGGTTCCCATCATTTCGTGGTCGCGATTCGCGATAAGGATTCCCAGAATTCGACCCGCGCGGAGGGCGACTTCGACGTTCCCGCATTTCCTCCGGGAAGCGTCTCGGCGCCGATCCTGACCTACCGCGCCAAGGGAAGGGTCTCACGAAGCGACCCCATCGGCATCCTGGTCAACCCGCGGGGCGCGCTCAGCTACGGTGGGGACACGGCGCTGGCCTACGTCGAGGCCTACAATCGCACCGGTCCTGACACCATCCCATTCATCCTGGTGGACGTAGACGACAGCGTCATCGCTCAGGAAAAATTTCCCATCGTCGGAGGCCGTCCGGTCGAATCCTTCGTCTATCGCTTCTCGCCGGAGGCGGCTCCGCTGGGCGAGCTGAAGCTCATCGTGGGGAAGGGGGCCGATGAGAAGCGGAGCAGTGCTCTGGTTGCCTTCTCGGGGGCCTGGGTCACCAGCAACTACGAGGACATGGTCGGCCTGCTGCGCTACTTCCCCGCCTCCGACTACCTCGACTCATTGCGGGACGCTACGCCGCAGAACCGGTCGGAGCGCTGGCGTGCCTTCTACCACGGCACCGATCCCAACCCGGCAACGCCGACCAACGAGATGCTGGACCAGTACTTCGCCCGAGTCGCGCTGGCCAACCAGCGGTTCACCGACGAAGGAGTCGCGGGGTGGCGCACCGACCGAGGGGAAGTGCTGATCCGTATCGGAGAGCCCGATGAGGTCTTCGACGCGAGTCCCCTGAGTGAGGGCCGGATCATCCGCTGGAGCTATACCCAATACCAGCTGACGCTCTTCTTCAGCGACGACACGGGGTTCGGCCGCTTCAAGCTGACCCAGGCCTCCCGCGCCGACTTCGAACGCATAGCTGCCAGGTTGAGCCGCGAGGCGGGCTGAGGCGATTAAGTTTCCGCCTCCATGCGGCACGACCCTCCCCAGTTTTACCTGATCGACGGCTACGCCCTCATCTATCGAGCGTTCTACGCCCTGATCGCGCGTCCGCTGCGCACCA
>DATKJJ010000129.1:0-4507 GCA_035543695.1 Gemmatimonadales bacterium
TACTCAGAAAGGAAGCCAGGTTGCAGAACGGGTCTACACCATCGGTCAGACGACCAGCCAACCCCAGGATCGGCAGCTTCGTGACCTGGACTTCGAGACCGGACGCTTCTTCTGGGTGGTGGACCCAACCACAGCCATCCCCAACTACCCTGCCATCGACATCCTGAATCTGAGCACGGCCGGACTTGCCCCGGCTGTCCAGCCGGTTCAGGTCCGAGTCTATCGCTATCGGCCTCCCCAGACCGAAAGCGGTGCCGATCCGAATCTCGGCGGCATCACCGCAATGGCCCGGACTATCGATCCGGCGCAAAGCTTCGGGCCAGTCCGTTGGCAGCTCCTGATTCAGGGCACCGATTACTACATCGATCCCTCCGGGCTGTGGTTCGCGTTGGCCACCAAGCTGGATCAGAACGATTACTTGGCCGTGAGTTATACCACTGCGGCAGGCACAACGGTTGGCAGCTTTCCGGCCGAGGACCAGGGTCAGGGCTCGAGCGACAGCTTGCGGTTGATCGTAGAGCCCAAGACCGGACCGGAGGCCGTCACCTTCCGGCATGAGATGCGGCAGATCTACCGGGCCGCGGGAACCGACCTGGACCGCTCATCCCTGCTGGTCAACCTGTCGGTGAATCGATCCGAACGGCCCCAGGGACAGGCGAGCACCTATCTGGCCCTCCTTGGGCTGGCGTCCTCAACCGATCAAAACGTCTTCGACCGGGACAACCGCTTGTTTCCCCGTTCGCGCGACCCGGACGCCTCGGAGGTTCTCAAGGAATCGTACATCATCTTTCCTACACTTACTCCCTTCGCCGATCCCCGGCTCAGCTCTGCCGAGCGTTCGGACTCACTCTATCGCACTCCGTTGTATCTGCTTCTGGCGCAGGGCCCGCCGGCCCGATTTCAGGTGCGGCTCCGATACAACTCCTCCGGTGCCGGTGACCGGTCGACCTTGAGCCTGGGCGCGCTGCAGATCCGGGAAGGAAGCGAACAGCTCCTGCTGGGCGGAAGGCATCTGGAGCGGGGAACGGACTACACCATCTCCTACGAGCTCGGCCAGGTCACCTTTCTAAACCCCGACGCCCTCTTTGGCGGGGGGACCGGACAGATCACGGCGCGGTTCGAGGAGCAGGGGATCTTTGCCGTTGCCCCCACCACCATTCTCGGTATGGCCACCACGTACAATCTGGGGGAAGTCGGAGCGGTCAACCTCATCGGCATGTATCAACGCGAGCAGAGCGCATTCAACCGGCCGCCGCTCGGCTTCGAGGCCTCCGCCAATCTGATTGGAGGAGTCAACACAGCCCTTCACTTCAAGCCCAGCGGCGTGAGCCACTTCCTAAGTCAGCTCACGAGCAAGCCCGCCGTCGCCCCCTCGCTGCTCGATGTCAACGCCGAGTTTGCCTTTACCAAGCCGGACCAGAATCGATCGGGCCAGGCCTACGTAGAAGAGTTCGAGGCGGAGGCCGGAATACCGCTGTCACTGCAGGAGAACGTCTGGGAATTTGGCAGCCAGCCGCAGCAGGCCGATGGCGTGGAGGACATTGGATTTGCCGGGGGCTTTCTTCCCGAGGACGCGGTGGCCCTGACCTGGCAAAATCTCATTCCTCAGCCCGGTACCGATCAACCAGTCGAGTTGCGGGCACAGGACATCGACACCTTGATCCGGATCGCCGGTCAGGCAGAGCAGCAGGAAACTGCGCTCTATCTAACCCTCCACGCGGATACCGCAGGGGGAGTCGTCCAACAAAACAACGCCTCGCGCTGGACTCAGCCGGAACGGCGGGGTCGGCCCCGTTGGCGCTCGATGGTTACCCCTCTCAGTCCCACCGGACTGGATCTCACCCGCGACGAATATCTCGAGTTCTGGGTCTTCCAGGACCCGACATCGCGCACCGCCGAGGCGGCAGGGGTGCGGCTGGTGTTCGACTTGGGCACGGTCAATGAGGACGCGCTCGGCATCGCCCCCGACAGCATCTCCACCAACGGGAGCGATACCACATACAGTGGACGTCAGTACGTCGGCCAAGGGCGACTCGATACCGAGCGGAGCAGCATCGATATTTTCGACGCTCAGGTGGCCGACACCGGGATCCTGGGCGATCGCCCCGACGTCCTGGTTGATGCGACGACCGGAGGAGCGGTCCGCAACCTGGCGCTCTGTCAACGCGAGCTGAGCACGGCGGTGCCGGTCTTTCCCTGGGGCGACCTGAGCGGTCGCTGCACCAACGGCAACGGCGCGCTGGATACTGAGGATCTGAACGGCGACAACGTCCTCAACTCCACGGGCTCCAACGAGAATGTCTTTCGTTATATCGTCAGCCTGGTTCCGGGAGACAAGTACTACGTCCGCAATGGCCGGCTGCTGAGCGATGGCAGCCCGAGTGGTTGGCAGCTGTACCGGATCCCGATCCGTGCCCCCGACGATACCATCGGCACCCCGAACCTCAGACTGATCCAACATCTGCGGATGACTGTGGTGGCGCCGCCGGATCCGGATCAGCCGGACATCGTAGCCAAGTTCGCCATGGCTCGACTCCGTCTGGTTGGCTCCCCCTGGATCCGCCGGGCCGAGACGCCCATCGCCGGTCTTTCCGGCTCTCTGGGAGAGCCCACCGGAGAAGTGATCGCGTCGATCATATCGACCGAGAACCAATCCGACCTCGGGTACGAGCCGCCACCCGGTGTTTTCGAGGGGGCAACCCGCCGGGGTCTCGACCGGGCCGCCCTGGGCACCCAGATCAACGAGAAATCCCTGCGCCTGATTGCCCGGGGACTGGAGCCGGGTGATCGGGCCGAAGCCTACCTTCGATTTCCCGCCGGCCCCCAGAACGTGCTGAGCTACCGGACGCTCAGAGTGTGGATGAGAGGGCGGGGCACGGAATGGGAAGCCGGCGAGTATCAGGCCTTCATCAAGCTGGGGAGTGACGACCGGAACTTCTACCTGTACCGGGCCCCCGCTCGAAGTACTACGTGGGACCCGGAGTTCGTCATCGATCTCGAGACCTGGCGAAATCTGCGCGCCACGTTGGAGAACCGCTGGCTCAGCGATGCGCCGCGGTCAGGAGCCGCGGAGTGCGGGGGAGACCCCAACGCGTACGTGATCTGTGATGGGCCCTATATGGTGCAGCTGGCCGATCCGGGGATCAATCCGCCCAATCTTGCCGCGGTGCAGGAAGTCTCTGCCGGTATATATCGGCTCGCGGGCTCGCCCGCCGGGCCCGACGCCGAGCTCTGGGTGGACGATATCCGGCTCAGCGGGCCGGTATCGGAGGTGGGCACCGCCTTGGCGGTGGATACCCGCTTCATCGCGTCCGACGTGGGCAGCCTGAACGCCTCCTTCATTCGCCGGGATGGCCAGTTTCATCAGATCAACAGCGATCCGACGTATCGAACCACAGGCGCATTTGTGCTGGGCACAAACTGGCGGCTCGATCGGTTTCTCCCTACCTCGCTGGGTCTGGCCATTCCGTTCAGCGTCTCCTACAACCGGGCCAACGTAGACCCGCAGCTCCTCACCGGCACCGACATTCGGGGCGACGCCTTGAGCGGATTGCGCACCCCGGTTTCCTGGACGGCCAACTACAGCCTGTCGATCCGGCGTAGTCAGCGCGGCAGGGGCTGGATGAGTCGAGGGCTGCTGGACCCATTATCCCTGCTCGGCAACCTGACCCAGGGGCGTGCGCGCACCGAGCTATCGGACGCGAATAGCAATGCCTACACCGGTCTTCTCGGATACAACCTTCAGCTGAACCGGCATGGGTTCAGACTCCCTCTCTCGGGCATTGCCAAGCGTTTGCCCAAGTGGTTGCGCGAAAGCGAGGGAGGTAAGGCGCTGCGCGACGCCGAGTTCAATCTGGTCCCTTCGAACGTCCGCTGGAGCAGCGGATTGACCAAGGACCGGGCCGATTATTCGCTCTTTTCCGTTCCGGTAACGCGACCCGACGACGAGTTGATCCAGCCTACTGTCTCTCTGACCCACATCTGGCGAAATACCGGAGGACTGACCTGGCAGCCGCTCGGCATGCTGTCGCTCAACTCGGACATCACCAGCACCCGCGACCTTCGGGTGTACCCCGATTCGACGTCTCTCGGGCGGCTGGCTTACGCCGAACGCGAGTTCTTCCTGGGAATACCGGTTGGAGTGGAGCGAGACCGGACCGTGTCAACAGCCCTGGCATTGACGCCCCGGATCAGCTCCTGGCTCCGGCCTCGCTACAGCACCAGCAGCAGTTTTCTCCTGTCCCGGACGCTGACCAGCCGGGCCCCCATCCAGGAGAATGGCGATAGCGGCGCCTTCGTTCTCCCGCAGACCCTGAACAACTCCAGAAGCCGGGACATCGGGGTGTCGGTGGACCTTGCCCGCCTCCTGCACCAGGTCTCGGGCGACAGTGGAGGCGTGGGCAAAGCGTTTGCCCGGGTACGGCCCCTCGACTATACCACCAGGCTGGCCCGCGGTTCGACATATGACCTGAACGTCTTCGAACCCGACCTCGGGTTCATGCTTGGT
>DATKJJ010000130.1:0-2832 GCA_035543695.1 Gemmatimonadales bacterium
CGGCGGCTGGACCGTTCCAATTCCTCTCGGCGACTTGGAAGTGGTAGTGAAAACGGCGTTTGGGAGCTGAGCGGATTGGGAGATTAAAAGACATGAAGGTATTTATGTGCAACAACTTGCACCGCTTTATGCACTCAGTTATCAACTGAAGCATTGAGCAATAGTGGACAAAATAACGAAGCGGTTGCTGAAAAACAATTTGTGATGTGGATATTCAAATTTGCTTGACCCCGTCTAAGGAACTTCATATATTCGTCGCACAATCCTCTCCGTTTGTCGGTCACCGCTTCACAAAAATGTATCCCGCTCCCTCTGCCGGGGTTGTCTATGACGCATGTCCGCACCGGGAAAGCCCGCCCGTTTGCCCGCTCCGCTCCTTCCGGCGCATTCGATCAATACCTACTCGATATCCAAAAGCTCCCCATGATCTCGGATCCGGACGAGGAAAAGCGGCTTGCCCGCAAAGCCGTCGCCGGCGACGAGGCGGCAGCAGAGCGGCTGGTCACCGCGAACCTCCGGTTCGTGATCTCCTATGTCAAGAAGTATCAGGGCCACGGACTCGACCTCTCCGAACTGGTGGCCATCGGCAACGAAGGGTTGCTCAAGGCCGTCAAGAAATTCGACCCCGATCACGGCGTGAAGTTCATCTCCTATGCCGTCTGGTGGGTTCGTCAGGCCGTGCTCAAGGCTCTGGCAGAACAGACCCGGAGCGTGCGGATACCCCTGAATCAAAACTCGGCCCTGGTCCGGATGTCCCGGGCCAAGGGCTTCCTGGCTCAGGAGCTCGGGCGGGAGCCCACGGATGAGGAGATCGCAATCGCCCTCAACGACTCCGTGGATAACATCCGCTCCGCTCACCGGATGAGCTCGACCGAGGTTTCGCTGGATGCTCCAGTGGAGCGTCAGGACCGCGGGGCAAGCACGTTCGGCGAACGGGTGGCCGGTACCGGTGGGGTGGAGATCGAGGAGATGACCGACGTGCGTCTCCAGCGCGAGTTCATCGACCGCATCTTCCAGCGCCATCTCACGCCGCGGGAGCGGAAAATCCTTTCCCTCTACTACGGGCTGGAAGAGGGCTCGGAGGCCCTGACTTTGGAGAAAATCGGAGCGCTGCTCGGAGTGACCCGGGAACGCATTCGCCAAATCCGGGAGCGGGCCTTCGAAAAGCTGCGGGACTCGCCAGACGTCCGCGCCCTGCGAGGATTCTGGGGAGCCGCATGAGCCGTTAAGCGGTACACGGTAAGCGGTACGCGGGGGGTTCCGAGCCATCGGAGCCCCCCGCTCACTTCTCACCTCTCACCGCTTACTTTTCCGTATGCCCTTCCGGCTGCCCCTGTTTCCACTCTCGGTCGTGCTGTTCCCCGGGAATCCATTGCCGCTTCACATTTTCGAGCCCCGCTACCGGCGAATGCTTGCCGACTGCCTGGCGGCCGATCGCCGGTTCGGGATCACGCCGGCCAGCGAGGGAGCCGAGCCACCCGGTCCGGGAGCTATCGGCTGTGTCGCCGAAGTGCGGCTCAATCAGGAACTGCCCGATGGCAGATCGAACATCGTGGTGGTGGGAGGGACCCGATTTGTGGTCGGCCACCTGCTCGACGAGTCACTTCCTTACCTTGTCGCCATGGTTCAGGGGTTCGACGATGACCACGGCAGCGAGCCGACCGGCGAGGAGATCGCGGCGCTGCGAGACCTCTCCACCATCTACCTCAGCGGACTTCGGGAATTGAACGATGAGCCGCCGGAGGAGCCGACCCTGCCGGAGGATCCCGCCGGTCTCTCCTTTCACATCGCCGGCAGTATCGAGTGCGACCTGGGAGTGAAGCAGCGCCTGCTGGCCGAACGCTCGACGGCGAGCCGGGTGAAAGCGCTGATGATGTTGCTCCCGGTCCTGAACCGTACGGTCGAGAAAGGGATTACAGTACATCGTCGCGCCCACACCAACGGTAAGGGCGGCACGATTCCGGACGTTTTCACTAGCTCATGAATCAATCGCTTCTCGCCAGTCTCAGTCGAATCGTGGGACGCCAATGGGTCCGCCACCGGCGGGCCGAATTGGCTACCTACGCCATGGATGGTCTTCCCACCCATGAATCCACCCCCGGCGTGGTGGTCATGCCCTCCAATCCGGAGCAGGTGCGGGAAATCGTCAGGCTGCTGCATCTCGTCGGCGTGCCCTTCGTCGCCCGGGGGGCAGGCACTGGGCTGAGTGGCGGGGCCCTGGCGGACCCCGATGCGGTCCTCATCGCGCTCACCCGGATGAACCGGATTTTGGAAGTCGATCCAGTCCACCGCCGAGCGGTGGTGCAGCCAGGCGTGGTCAACGCCCGGCTCTCGGATGCGGTGCTGCCCCTGGGCTTGTATTACGTGCCCGACCCCTCCAGCCAGGCAGCCTGCACCGTGGGCGGGAATGTCGCGGAGAATGCGGGGGGTCCTCACTGTCTCAAGTATGGCGTCACCACCAATCACATCATGGCTCTCGAAGTGATTTTGCCTGACGGCTCCACCGCCCGCCTCGGCTCTGACCAGGGGGAGCCTTGGGGCCCCGACCTGGTGGGGCTGTTCGTAGGCAGCGAGGGAATGTTCGGCATCGCCACCCAGATCACGGTTCGGCTCGAGCGACTTCCGGAGAGCGTCCGCACCATGCTGGCCGACTTTTCGACTGTGCGGGCCGCCAGCGAGGCCGTGTCGGCCATCATCGCCGCGGGCATCGTGCCGGCTGCGCTGGAGATGATGGACCGAGCCTGCGTCGCGGCGGTAGAAGCGTCGATATATGCTGCGGGTTACCCTACCGACGCCGCCGCGGTTCTCCTGGTTGAACTGGACGGCCAGATC
>DATKJJ010000131.1:0-3316 GCA_035543695.1 Gemmatimonadales bacterium
TGGATCTGTCGAAGGCCAAGCCGATGAAGGCAGGCGCGAAGGGGAGTCTGCCGGCGCAGCAGCACCATTATGCTGCGGCTAAAGGCGAGACCGTGATATCAGTGTCGGCAATGGGGCCGTTCGCGATGACCTATGTGAATCCCGCGGACGACCCGAGCAAGAAGTAGGCTTCGACTCAGGAGGCATTGCCCTCGACCAGCCGCAGGCGGGGGAACCGGTCGGTCGACAGCAGCTCTTCCAGCGCTGCTGCCGAGAGCGCGGGCCAGAAGTGGTGTCCCTGACCGAGGCTGCAGCCGAGCTCGATCAGTGCGGCTCGCTGCTCGGCCCGCTCGATTCCTTCGGCGATCGTTTGCAGCTTGAGTGTGTCGCCCAGGCCGACGATGGCGCGGGCCAGGGCCGAGCGGTCGGCGCCCTGGCCCACTTCTTCAACAAACGGCTTCGCGATCTTCAGGATGTCGATCGGGAAGCGCTGCAGATAGCTCAGGGACGAGTAGCCGGTTCCGAAATCGTCGATCGCAAGCCGAACCCCGAGCGCCTTGAGCTGCTGTAGCCGCTCCAGAATCGCGTCGGTCTGCTGCATCAGCACGCTTTCGGTGATCTCCAATACCACAGACGAAGGACTCACGCCGGACGATGTCAGCGTCTGCCGCAGAGCCTCAGCCAAACCCATTCCCTGGAGCTGCCGGCCCGAGATGTTGATCGACACCGCCAGGCTATGCTGCGGATGGCTCGCTTTCCAGGCCTGCAGCTGGCGGCACGCCTCGGCCAGAACCCAGGCGCCGAGCTGAACGATCAGGCCGGTTTCCTCGGCCAGCGGAATGAAATGCTGGGGCAGGAGCCGGCCGAACTGCGGGTGCTCCCACCGGAGTAATGCCTCCACCCCGTAAATGGCACCGGTCTGCAAGTTCACGATCGGCTGGTAGAAGAGGGTCAACTCCCGCTGTTCGATGGCTATTCGGAGGGCGGCTTCAAGGTCGAGTCGCTCGCGAATGTCGGCATACATCCTCGACTCGTAGGTTTCCGCCCGTCCCTTTCCGTGCCGTTTGGCCGCGTACATTGCCATGTCCGCGTTCCGCAGCAAATCGTCCGCGCTGTCCTCGGCCGAGGCCGACGCGACTCCGATGCTAACCGTGACTCGTACCTGGTTGCCGCTGAGCCTGAAGGGGTGGGACATGGCGGCAGCGAGCCGCTCGGGAAGGCCTTCGCGTCCGTCGGCTCCCTCGATCAGGATGGCGAACTCGTCGCCGCCGAGTCGGGCCACAGTGTCGGCGCTGCGGGCGCAAGCTAGAAACCGCTCCGCTGTGGCGATGAGGAGCCGGTCGCCCTCCGCGTGACCCAGGCTGTCATTGACGTTCTTGAAGTCGTCCAGATCCAGATACAGGACGGTTACCGGCGTGCCGCGGCGCTGGGCCAAGGCAAGCCCGTGGCTGACCCGGTCGCGGAAGAGCGCTCGATTGGCCAGTCCGGTAAGCGGATCATGAAACGCCTGGTGGGTGAGCTGTTCCTCCAGCCTGCGGCGCTCGCTCACGTCCCGGGTATTGAGGACAACGCCTTTGACGCTCTGGTCGTGCAAGAGATTGGTAGCCAGGATCTCGGCGTGGAGCCAGGAGCCATCCGGCTGGCGGAAGCGCCATTCGACGGGTCCGGTCACACCGGGCGACTGCGATGCGGTGCGAAAGAACGTGGCGGCTCGCTCCCGGTCATCGGGGTGGAGCAGCTCGGATATGCTGTGGCGCAGCATCTCCGAGGGGTCGTAGCCGAACACCCGGGTGGCCGAAGGACTGACGAAACGAACGGTGCCATCGGCCCGGGTAACGATGATGACGTCAGACGAGTGCTGGACCAGGGAACGGAACCGGGCCTCGTTTTGTCGAGCCGAGTGCTCGGCCAGAAGCCGGAGATTTTCTCGCACGGTGAACACCTGGCGTAGCACCACCACGCCGGTGACGAGCAGGGCACCCAGGGCCAGGCCGCTTATGGGGTCGGTCCAGGGCTGAAGCGCTACAAAAAGCAGCAAGGCGTAGGTTGAGCCCACGGCGAGGTAGGGCAGGGGACTGATCGGCTGAAAGCGAACCGTGACGGTCGCCGCCATCTGATTGGGCGCGGGGCGCCGCCAGTACAGCTCGGCGCTGTAGATCAGAATCACGTAGCAGATGAGGAACACGCCATCGGCCCAGCTGGCACTCCGGCCGCCGGCCTCGAGCTGCACCAGATTGAAGGTGAGGTCCGCAACTACGCCGACCGAGATTCCGGTGACCAGGAGCCGGAACGCCATACGGTTGCCGTCGAGGGGCTTTCGGAGCAACACCGTGGTGACGCCGAGCAGCACCAGCATGCTCGCCAGCGGATAGGCGAAAGCGAGCAGGGTGACCACGACACTGCTCTCCTGCGAAGCCGCGGTCGGCCGAATAGAGAAATACCAGATGGCGACGCCGCCGCCCACCAGCACCATGGCAACGTCGAGCATGAACTTCCAGCGCTCGAGCCGGGTGCGGCGGGCGAGGGGAAACGAGAGCAGGGCGGCGAGGGTAAGCAGCGAATCCGACAGGAAGAACGGGTCGGCCCAGGAGACCGGAGGGTTGGCCTGAAGCACCACCACGTACCAGGTGGAGATGGCGTTGCCGATGAAGACCATTGCCCCACCCAGCGCAAGCAGACGGAGGGCCCGGCGGACCCCGGGGTCCAGAATGCTGTGCCTCGACGCGAGAGCGAACAGCGTCATCACGCCGAGGTTGAACGGCATGAAGGCGACGTTGCCGACGAGGTCCCGGATGGCAGAGGAGCCCCAGTGGCTCTGCTCCCACACGAAATAGCCGACGGCATACAGGGCGGCCATGGCCGCAAGGCCGCCAGCCGGGACGCGGGTACCCTTGGATGGTCCGCTCACGTGGGGGTCTCCACTGACTTTTTGAATCTTGGGGGAGCAGGAAATAAACGAAGTCAGTGCGTCTGCGCCAGCGTCCCGAACTGGCGGTGAGTTTGACGGCTTGGGTACCGCCTGGTATGTCTAGGAGCTTCCGAGGTACCACCACTTCCCCGACGACGAGCTCTTGAGGCGCCGCCAGCCACGATCCAACGTGGAGGCCGCCGGCGCGGCGTTCGACATCCACTTCAGGGTGCTCGATCAGAACACCAATGCTGTGGTGCTTGAGAGTGATTGCTATCAATTCGTGATCAGCCTGTAGGCTCGCGGAGTTTGGGACGGGGGAGCATGAAATCGGGACGGTTGATCATTTCAGAAGCCGGTCGATTGGGTCAAAATGATTGCTGTATTCCATGTCACCCATTACCGATGGAGGTACACCGATGAGCCGAC